>JAYTDH010000193.1:0-7447 GCA_043736095.1 Gemmatimonas sp. | reverse complement strand
GGTACGCGAGCGGCGCCGTGCGCAGTAGCGCGGGAGCGGCTGCGGCCACTTGGATCGTGCCGAGCTTTTTCTTGACCTGCGGCAGCCACTTATCGCGGTACTGCCAGGCGACGGCGCCGATAATGAGCAGAAGGATCGAGCACCCGATACGCCGCACAAGACCGAACATACCAAACATCAGGAGACTCCCGGAATGCCGGCGAGCACGTTGAGGGCTCCCGAGCGGAAGCCACGCGAATCAATATCCACTTCAATAAATCCGACGGCGCGCACGGTGGCCTCGAGCGCCGCACGCCGCGGGGCCTCGGCCCAGACCGCAAGCATCTCACGACCCAGCTCGACCGTGGCCTTCTCGCCAAAGTATCGGACGCGGAGATCGCCCGTGATACCGAGCGCTCGCAGGCCAGCCTCGGCGCGCTCAACCAGTTGCAGGCGCTCGGGCGTCACCGCGGTGCCATAGGGAAGCCGCGACGATAGGCAGGGTGAGGATGGTTGCGACCAGGTGGGAAGTCCGCGCGCTTTGGAGAGGGCGCGGATGTCCGCTTTGGTGAATCCCAGCGCGGCGAGCGGCGAGTGCACACCGGCTTCCGCGGCCGCCTGCGCCCCAGGCCGATGATCATGCAGGTCATCGGCGTTGGTGCCGTCGACAATCACCGCAAAGCCCTGCGCTTGGGCCACGGGAAGCAGGCGCGACCACAACTCGGTCTTACAGAAGTAGCAGCGGTTGGTGGGATTGGCCGCATAGCGTGGATCGGCGAGCTCATCGGTATCCACTTCAAGGACGGGAATCCCAAAGGCACTGGCGACCTGGCGCGCTGTCTCCCACTGCGCGGCCGGATACGACGCGCTGCGCCCGATGACCGCGAGGGTGTGATCGGCCCCGAGCGCTTCCCGCGCGACGACCGCGAGATACGCGGAGTCCACCCCGCCCGAGAAGCCGACGAGCACTGAGCCCTGCGCTCGGCACCACTCGACGAGCGCCAGTTCGCGCGCGACAAGTTCGGGTGTGAGCGGGTCGCTCGCGACCGCGCTCGGCGCGTCCGCGTGGGGCGCGTCCGCGTGGGGCGCGGCGGGACGGGACGAGGTCGAGGCGGTCGCGGTCATCGAAGAGGGAAAACTAGCCCGCATCCCTACGCGCGTCAGGGCGTGGCCGTGCGCGCGCCGGGTCCGCGGACCGCGCGTCCGGGCTTCGCGTCGGTGTGCGCCCCATTTTTCCAGACGGCCACGCCGTTCACGTAGGTCGCGATGACCCCGGTGGAGACTTGGTGCGGTTGCTCGAAGGTGGCGTTGTCGGCGATCGTGTTCGGATCGAAAATCACGATGTCGGCGAACATTCCGGCGGCGAGGAGCCCGCGGTCCGCGAGTCCAATCCGACGCGCGGTCGCCGAGGTCATCTTGCGGACGGCCTCCTCGAGCGTGAGCACCCGCTCGTCGCGCACGTAGCGCCCGAGAATGCGGGGGAACGTGCCGTAGGAGCGCGGGTGCACGAGTCCGCCCGGCACGGCCGGATTGGGACCGCCGGCGTCGGTGCCAATCTTCATCCAGGGCTGCCGAAGATTCAGCGCGACGTTTTCCTCGCTCATCATGAAGTAGAGCGTCTCGACGCGGCTATGCTCGGCGGCGATGAGCGTAAAGGCGGTCTCGATCCAGTCCGTGCCACGAGCGGCGGCAATCGCCGAGAGCCGTTGGCCGGAGAAGTGCTTGAGCGAGTCGGGCGTGAGAACGGCGATCATCACATTCTCGGGCCCCGCCAACTCGCAGAGGTTCTCCCACACGCTTGTGGGCCGTTCGATTTCCGCACGAATGCGGGCGCGTTCGCGCCGATCCGCCAATCGCTGAAAGAGGCGGTTATCCTCTTGGGCCGCGGGAGGAAGACAGGAGGTGAGCCCCGTGCCGCCGGCGGGATACGGATACATATCGGCTTGGACGTCGAGTCCGGCGACGCGGGCTGCGTTGATGCGCGCGATCGCCTCGGGGCCCTTCGCCCAGTTGCGCGTGCCGCTCGCCTTGAGATGGTAGATCTCAACTGGGACGCCGGCGTCGCGTCCGATGGTGATCGCTTCGTCGATTGCCTCGAGGAGTTGATCTCCCTCGGAGCGCATGTGGGTGATGTAGAGTCCGCCGAAGGGGCGCATCGCAGCCGCGACCTGCACGAGTTCCTCGGTATTCGCGAACACCCCCGGCGGATAAATCAGCGCGGTCGCCATCCCGAAGGCGCCGTCCTCCATCGCGCGGGTGAGTGCGCCTCGCATCTCTTGGGTTTCGGCCGCGCCGGCGCGCCCGGCGCGGAGCGACATCCCGTAGGCGCGGATGGTCGACCCGCCGACAAACGAGCCGACGTTGATGCCAATCCCGCGTGACTCCATCGCATTCAACCAAGTGGCAAAGCCATGTGGCTCAGCGAACGACCGCGTGAGCGCATTCGCATCGGGCGGGAGCGAGCGCGTGGGATGCAGGGGCGCGGGCGTGTTCCCTTCACCGAGAATCTCCGTGGTGACACCCTGTGAGACCTTGGCAATCACGCGTGAATCTCCGTAGAGGAGGTACCACCCGCTGTGTCCTTGGATGTCGATAAAACCGGGTGCGACGACCAGACCCGTAGCATCCATTGTGTCGCGCGCGACCGCCCCGCCGATGGTACTCGACAGCGTGCCCCGCGGCGCGACGGCTACGATACGATCGCCCACGACGGCCACATCGCCGTAGAACCACGCTGCGCCACTGCCGTCGACAATGCGACCGTTGAGGATCAGAAGATCGTAGACGGATGGGGTTCTCGTCTGCGCGGCGGCCGAAACGGCCATCACGGCGGTGAGCGAGACCCACGCGGCAACGTGCAGCGCGACACGTAGCGCGACACGTAGCGCGACACGGCGAGCGACAATCCCGGCAGTTGCAACAGGCATGCGCGATTCCTCGAGAGGTGGATGCTCCCGCGCAAAGTATCGCGCCCCTCACCCCGCTGGCGAGTCCGCGCCGCGGAATAAGAGCGACTCGGCCACCGCGCTGGGCTCGATGCGCTCGGCGCCGTCGAGATCCGCGACCGTACGCGCCACGCGCAACGCGCGGTGAAAAGCGCGCGCTGAGAGTCGCAGCCGTTCGGCCGCGGCGGCGAGCAGCGTGCGCGCCTCGGGGGCGAGACCGCCGTGCTGCTGCAGCCAGCGCCCCGGGGCCTCGCCATTCACGCGGACGCCGGGGAGCACTTCGTATCGGATCCGTTGCCGCGCCCGCGCCAGCGTCACTCGCGCGCGGATCGCTTCGCTCGTTTCCTCTTGGGCCATCTGACCGAGCGCCGCGAGCGCCACGGCACCGATGCGGACGTGGAGATCCACGCGATCCATCAGTGGGCCAGAGAGCCGAGAGCGATAGCGATGGATTTCTGCGGCCGCACAGCGGCAGCGTCCCGTCGGTTCGCCATCGTGGCCGCACGGGCAGGGATTCGCGGCGCCCACCAACATGAAGCGCGCGGGAAATACCACCGACTGCGACGCGCGCACGATCGTGACGCGCGCATCCTCGAGCGGTTGTCGCATGGCGTCAAGCACGTAGCGCGGGAGCTCGAGGAGTTCATCGAGGAAGAGGACGCCACGATGCGCGAGCGAGACTTCACCGGGACGTGGGCCGGGTCCGCCACCGATTAACCCGGGGAGCGAGATGGTGTGATGCGGTGCGCGGAACGGTGGTGTGCGTGTTGGGGCGCGGTCGGTGGCGAGGATCCCGCCCACGCTGTGCACGGCGACCACTTCGAGCAGCGCGTCATCGTCGAGCGGTGGGAGGATGGTCGGCAGGCGGCGCGCGAGCATGGTTTTTCCGGCGCCTGGCGGCCCAATCAGGAGCACGTTGTGCCCACCGGCGGCGGCGATTTCGAGCGCGCGCTTGGCGAGGGGTTGGCCGACGACCTCGGAGAAGCAGGCCTCGGTGGCGGTGACGGCCGTCGCCGGTGGGATCACTGCATCGGGGAGCGTCCCGCGCCGCAGATGATCGACGAGCGTGGCGAGCGAATCGCAGGGCGCGAGTCGCACCTCACGGAGCAGTGCGGCTTCGGCGCCATTGGCGGCGGGAAGCACGAGGGCTCGCGCACCCGTGTCGCGTGCCGCACGGGCCAGCGGAAGCGCGCCACGGATTGGCCGAATGCTGCCATCGAGTCCGAGTTCGCCGGCGCAGAGAAGTCCCTCCACCGCATCGGCGTCGAGCTGTCCGCTCGCGACGAGCACCCCGAGGGCGATCGGCAGATCGAAGGCGGTGCCGTCCTTGCGAATATCCGCTGGGGAGAGGTTGATGGTCCAGCGCCGCGGTGGCACCACGAAGCCCGCATTCACGAGGGCCGCACCGACGCGTTCACGGGCCTCCTTGACGCTCCCAGAGGGGAGGCCGACCATCGTCCAGCCGGGAAGTCCGGAGGCGGCGTCCACCTCGACGGTGACAGCGTAGGCCTCGATCCCGAGGACGGCGGCGGTGTGAATGGCAGCGAGCATGGCGCCAATGTGCGACGCGCGCGGCGAGGGGAGGCATCGCGGCATCGCACATGGAGGCGCCAGGCCGCCGCAGGGCACGAGGCGGCCGCGAGTCGCTAGATTTTCGCGAATGCGGACTCTGCTCATCACGATTGCTGTCCTTGCCCTCGCGCTTCCATCGTCGGGGGCGTCGCAAACCCGTCCAGTGCGGGCGCCTGCCGCCGCGCGCGACTCAATCGAACGCGTCACGGGAGCGGCAGCCAGAGCTCCGGAGAACGCTCCGACGACGACGGCGACGACCGCATCGACGACCGCGACGCGCACCCGCACCGCGGCTCCGTCCGTGCGACGCAATCCCGGCGCACCAATCGGCACGTATCTGGCCACGCGGATCGACCGGGACTCGCTCCCGCTCGAGGACAAGGTCGTGGACGAGGACGGGACACTGTATCTGATTGCGTTCGATCGCCTGATTCTCACGCTACGCGACGATCTCACCTTCCGCGCCTCAGTGCGATACCGCCGCACGCTCTTCGCCGCCGCCCAACGCGGGCGCGGACGCGCCACGCCGCTGCAGACGATGGCTGTGACGGGGACGTATGTGATGAACGGTGGCGAAATCCGCTTCACTCCCGATCCGACCTCCGAGACGCGCGGGCTCCGCATGCTCGCGGGTACCGTCCGAAGCGCACGCGAGCTCTCAATCCCCTTCAATTACCGCAACGGCACACAGGAGCGTGATCGCACGCTCATCATGTCGCGCCGCGATAACATCCTCTGATGCGCACACTCAAGTTCGTCCTTATCGCGGTCGCTGTCACCACCGCCGCCTGCACTCGCCCGCCGCAGCTAATGAGCGTGCCGACCGAACCGACCTACATCTACGCCGCCGGCATCGTCCCCGACTCTTTCGTCGTGCGACTCGCGACCACGAAGGGCGATATCGACATCCTGCTGCGCAAGCACTGGGCGCCGAACGGTGTCGGTCAGTTTTACGAGGCCGTGCACAACAACTATTACGATGGTGCGCGCTTCTTCCGCGCGATTCGTGGATTCGTGGTGCAGTTCGGGATTGCCGCCGAGCCGGCGGCATCCACCCAGTGGCGCACCCGCACGATTCCCGATGATTCGGTGCGTGAGAGCAATCGACGCGGCACCGTGGTCTTCGCGAGTGGTGGGCCCAACACGCGCACCGTGCAGATGTTCATCAACTTGCGCGACAACGCACGGCTCGACGGAATTGGATTTCCCCCGATTGGCGAAGTGATTGCGGGGATGGATGCTGTGGACACGCTGCACACAGGGTACGGCGATGGCGCCACAGCGCCGCAGCAGGATCGCCTCAATCGCGAGGGCGAGACGTATCTCGCCGCTGAGTTCCCGTTGCTCGACAAAATCACCAGCGCCCGCATCATCAAGGTGTGGGGCCCGACTGCGCGATGACGCCGCAACCGCTGGATTTCGTGCATCGGTGGGAGCCACGAGCGGGGGCTACTCGGACGCTATTGCTCCTCCACGGCACGGGCGGCGACGAAAACGACCTCATCTCGCTAGGCGATCTGATCGATCCCTCGGCGAATCTGCTGAGCCCGCGTGGTCAGGTGCTTGAGCACGGGATGCCCCGCTTCTTCCGGCGGCTGGCGGAGGGCGTATTCGACATGGACGACCTGACGAAGCGCACGCACGGCCTCGCGGATTTTGTGCAGGCGGCCGCGGTGACGTACGGGTTCTCGACGGCGGGCGTCACCGCGGTCGGATTCAGTAATGGCGCGAACATCGCGGCGGCGATGCTCTTGCTCCGGCCCGGCCTCGTGCAGCAGGCAGTCCTCCTGCGCGCGATGGTGCCGCTCGAGCCCACGCCACTGCCTGAACTCACTGGAACGCGGGTCTTTCTCGCGGCCGGCCAGCGCGACCCGATTATCCCCGCGGCCAACACGGAGCGGTTGGCCGAACTGCTGGAGTTAGCGGGCGCCGACGTGGCGCTGCGCTGGAGCCCCGTGGGGCATCAACTCACGCGCGAAGACGTTGACGCTTCGCGCGCTTGGCTGCTTCCGCCCGCTTCCGCTTCTTAAACGTGGCGACGGGCTCCATGATGGAGCCACGGCACTTGGTGGTCCCGCACAAACAGATGTAGCGCTTCTCGTCCTCGTCGGTCTCGTCGCCAGAGCGCTCGTAACCGTAGTCGTAATGCAACTCCTCGCCCTTCGCGATGTCGCGAATCGCGCCGATCCAGACGCGGCCCTGCTTGATCTCGGCCTCGCAGTTCGGATCGCAAGAATGATTGATGAACCGCGAATCATTTCCCTCAGTCGTGGCGTCGAGTACGTGACGCGATGAGATCGTGAAGAGGAAGGTGTGATGCTCGGACATCGAGTCGTCATCGTAGCGCGCATTCGCCTGCGCGTGCGTGAGCTTCTCGCCGGTGTACTCAATCAGACGCTCGCCGGACTTGATGGCGCGGAGCGCGAACGACCCTTTACCAGAGATGCGCGAGGTGCGCACGACGAAGGCGAGCGGCTCAGCCATCGTCTTAGAGCGCGGGAATACAGTCTTGGCCGCAAGCTTCTTCGCGGTCGTGTTTGTCGTTGTAGGCATGGGGCGGGAATCTAACGAAGCGACCTACGAATCCTCTACCGCTCCGCGGCGAATCGTTGCGATGGCGATCACCGAACGATTGGGGCACCGAGTTCGAGTCCGACATACCAGTTACGCAGCGGCGCGGGTTCGAGCACGCGCGCGAAGGCTCCATTGAGCGTCACCGCGCCGACGTAATCCGTGTTCAGCGCGTTCTGCACACTGATAAACGGCTCGGCGCGGACACCTCGCCAACCCCCGGTCCAGGCCGCGCGCAAGTTGAGTTGGCCACGACCCCACCCCTCCACTGGCACGAGGTTACGATCGTCGCCGAACATCGCGCCCTGCGACGAGTGGTCGATGTCGAACGACGCCGCGCCCCAGTGGGCGCGCGCACCGAGCCGTAACGCGTGCTTCGC
>JAYTDH010000192.1:0-5986 GCA_043736095.1 Gemmatimonas sp. | reverse complement strand
CGACTTTAGCCGACGATCCCCCAATGCGTTCCCTTGCACTCGTACTCGCCGCCGCGCTCGCCACGACACTCGTCACGACGACCGCGCAGGCCCAGACCGACTTCTACAACACCGATCGCGGCCGCCCTCTGGCGGTCGAAGACGCGACCGTCATCGAGCGCCGCGCAATCGAACTGCAGTTGATCCCGCTGCGCATCGACCGCGTGGCGCCGGGCATCAACGCGTGGGGCATCGCTCCTGAACTCGCGTTTGGAATATTGCCGCGCACGCAACTCGAGTTCTCGATCCCGCTCCGAATGATCGATCGTGCGGCGCTCGGCGGGCAGACCGCGGGTGCCGCCGGTGTGGAAGTCGAAGTTCTGCATCAGCTCAACACGGAGACGCAGCGCTACCCAGCGTTCGCGCTCGGCGCTGGTGTGCATCTCCCGGCAGGGCCGTTCGCGCCCGCCCGCACGCTTGCGTCGGTGCGCGCACTCGCGACGCGCACGCTGTCGATTGGCCGCGTGCATCTGAACGCGTCGTACACGCCCGGCGCAGCGCTCACGCCGGCCGACAATGGTGCGGACGATCCGCGCTGGTCGGCGGGCGAGGCATTCGATCACACTTTTCCGCTGCAGCAGCTACTCGTGGGCGTGGATCTCACAGCGCAAGAGGCGTTGCTCGATGATGGAATCGTTGCTGGGGGGTGACGGTCGGGGGCGCATATGCCTTCGCGCGGCCGCTCCGCAGGGCGCCAGCACCGCGTGGAGTCCAGGTGCGCCCAGCAGCGTCGCAATGGAGCACCGTGTACGAACAGTTCTATCTGCAAGCGCCGCACAATTTCGCGTTCCGTCGGACGTATCAGGCGGCCGATCGACTGTTCAACGCGTTCGACTACGGACACGCGATTCTCTACGAGGTGTTGCTCACGCAGCCGAACAGAGCCGTGGAGCGGCTGGAATCACGCGAGTACGACTTTCTTACCGAGCGGCTGCTCGGCGTGCCGCCGCGGCTACCGGCAGCCGAGGACGCGATCGAGCCGATGTACTCGCGGCTCGCGCCCGAGGCGAAGATGATGTTCGAGTGGGCCCATCTGTTGCATCGTCAGGCGTACGACATCCTCGCGGATGCGCGCCTAACTCGGGTAGAGCAGGACAGCGCGATGGCGCTTCTGGAGTCGTACTACTTCTCGCGCCGCGACCTCGCATTCAGTCGCCGTCCTAAGACGATGGCCCTGATGCAGGAGCAGCCATACTCGCTCGCGTTCCGCACGAACTATCCGAAGTTCAACGGGCTCATCTGGGCGTATCACTCTGCAGGTGGGGCTCTACGAGCCGCTGATCGTAGGCACGAATGCGGCGGAGCGGCACGCGGGCATAACCGTCACGGTCGCTCGGTTTCGGCAGATGACGATCGATGGCCCGGACAACTATCCGGTGCTGATGCCGATGACTGGGGCGATCGCGCCGAGATCCTCAAGGCCGCGTCGGCGTATCGGGACGACACGACAGAGGTCGTGACGGTGGAGGGGTGGAGGAAAATTACGACGATGATGGGGCTGCAGAATATGGGCGGCCCTGCGGTTGGATTCCTGCCGGCCCTGCCGGCCCTGCCGACCCCGACGGTGCCTCGCGGCTTCGTGATGCGGCACGACAAGGACGGGAACCCGATCGGGGAGCACGACCACCACGAGCCGTGACCGAGGCTTGGAAATGGGTCCAAGTAGGGGAATCCCCTAGTGAAAATCGGATAGGTCCTTATGGTTGAGGAGAGGCGCAAAGCCCAAACTTCTCCCCATGAGCGACGACCTAATTCGCGTGATTCTCGCCGATGACCATAGCGTCGTCCGAGCCGGCCTCAAGGCGGTACTCGGCGCGGCGAAGGACATGTTCGTCGTCGGTGAGGCTTCCAGTGGCCCTGAGGCAGTGGCGCTGGCAGAACGCCTCAAGCCGCACGTGGTGGTCATGGATCTCTCGATTGGCGAGATGGATGGCGGACAAGCCACGAAGTTGCTGATTGAGAAGGGGATCCCGTCGCGCGTGCTGATTCTGACGATGCATCCGGAGGAGGAATACCTCGTGCCGATGCTTGAGGCCGGCGCGAGCGGGTTCTTGCCCAAGACGGCGGCGGATCGTGAGCTCCTTGATGCCGTGCGCACGGTGGCGCGGGGAGAGATTTACGTACGCCCGGAGGCGGCGCGCATTCTTGCCAAGGGCTATCAGCGCAAGGATCCGATGCACGAGGATCGCACGCGCTACGAGAAGCTGACGGAGCGTGAGCGCGATGTCCTCCGGCTCACCGCGCAGGGGTACAGCGCGCCGGAGATTGGTGAGCGGCTCTTCATCTCGCCGAAGACGGTGGATACGTACAAGCAACGAATCCAGGACAAGCTCGGGCTGAGCCATCGCCACGAGTACGTGCAGTTCGCGCTCCGGCTCGGCTTGCTGCACGCGTGACGTTGGTGACTGCGGCGCGCGGCGGACTCCCCTGAACCGTAGCGCGCGCCCATATTGGGCTCGTGATCTCCACTCAGACCAAGCTCCGCTACGTCGTGGTCGCTGGCGCGCTGGCACTCCTCATCGTTGGGGGAGTCGCGCTCAGTGCGACCCGTCGGGCGTCCGAGGCAGGAATCGACGATCCCTCGCTGCGCCTCGCGCAGGCGCTGGTGGTCATCCTCCTGATTCTCGCGCTCGTGCTGGCGTGGTTCGCCTACGCGAGTCTGCACGACGATCTCGCGCAGCGGAGCAAGGTGGAAGCGGCGCTCCGCGCCTCCGAGGCGAAGTTTTCCGGCATCCTCGAGATTGCCGCCGATGCGGTGATTTCGGTGAACGAACGGCAACAGATTATCCATTTCAATTCTGGCGCCGAGCAGATCTTCGGCTGGAGCGCTGAGGAGGCCCTCGGGCGCGAACTCGCGTTCCTGCTCCCGCAACGCCATCGCGACGGCCATGCGCGCCACGTGCAGGGATTCGGCAACTCGGCCGATCGCGCGCGACAGATGGGCGAGCGCCGGGCAATTTCCGGACTCCGTCGCGACGGCACCGAGTTCCCGGCGGAAGCCTCGATCTCCAAACTCGTCGCCGTGGATGGAGAGCGCGTGTATACGGTTCTCTTGCGTGACATCTCCCCGCGAAAAAAGCGCGAGGAACTGCAGGACCATCTGACGCGCGCGATGTCGACACTTGGCGAAACGCTTGAGGTCGAGGCGACGGAGCGGTCGATTGTGCAGGCGCCGCTCGGTTGGCTCGGCGATGGGGCGATGCTCAGCGTGGTGACCGGTGGTAACACGCTGCGCCGCGTGCCCGCGACTCCGGACGACCCGGAACTGAGTCGCGCGCTCGCCCGCGTGGCGGCGCGTCCGCTCGATCTCGACTCGCCGTCGCGGGTCGTGGATGTCATGCGCCGGATGCAGTCGGAGCTGATCACGGATGTGAGCGACGAATGGCTCGAGGCGCACACCGTGGACGACGATGAACTGCAAAGCACGCGTGCGCTCGGGATGCGCTCACTGCTGCTGTTGCCACTCGGCGCCCGCGAGCATGTGCTCGGCGTCCTAAAGATTTTCCGGACCACGGATCGCCCCTTCTCGGAGGCCGAGCAGTCGGTGGCCGAGCAGTTGGCACTCCGGGCGGGCTTCGCACTCGATAACGCACGGTTGTATGAGACGGCGCAGCAGGCGACCATCGCCCGCGATCACGCGCTCGGTGTCGTCTCGCACGACCTCCGGAATCCGATTTCGGCAATCGGCATGTGCGCGCGCGCGTTGTTGAACACGACGCCGGAGAGTGACACCGAGAAGCGCGGCTTGGTGTCGACCATCGTGGACTCCACGGAGCTCACGCAGCGGATGATCCGCGATCTGCTCGATGTGGCGAGCATCGAGGTGGGACGACTCGCGGTGGAGCGCCGCGTGTTGCAGGCGAGCACGGTGCTCGAGCGGGCGCACGGCCTTTTCACGCGCGATGCCAGCGAGCGCGGGGTGAGCCTCGTGCTTGAGGAGCCCACAGAATCTCTTTCGATCACTGGCGATGCTGAGCGGCTCGTGCAGGTGCTGGCGAATCTGCTCGGCAATGCGCTGCGCTTCACGGAGCGCGGCGGCGAGGTGACGATCGGCGCGCGGCGGGTGGGCCACGATGTGGAGATCCACGTGCGCGACAACGGCACCGGAATCCCACCGAGTGAACTGGGGCGAATTTTCGATCGCTACTGGACAGTGCGACGGAATGCGCCGAAGGGTGGCACGGGGCTTGGGCTGGCGATTGCGCGCGGCATCGTGGAAGCGCACGGCGGAAAGCTCTGGGCGGTGAGTGCGCCGGGCGAGGGGAGCACGTTCCGATTCACGGTGCCGGGCGCCTAGCTCGCTTTCGCAGGCCGGGCGCGCGTGGGACGGGCGAGCACTTCGCGGTAACTCGCATCGAGCTGGTCCATCTCGTGCGCCCAGGTGCGGCGTTCGGCCGTCTGACGCGCGCCGTCGCGCAAGCGAAGCAACAACTCACGCTCGCGTACGAGGCGGAGCATCGCGTCGGCGCAGGCTAGCGGGTCCATCGCGGTGTAGGCGAGGCCGTTCTCCTCGTGCCTCAAATGATCGGCGACGCCACCTGCGGGGGCGGCAATCACCGGTGTCCCCGCGGCCATCGCCTCAAGCACGACGAGCCCGAGGGTCTCGGTGGTGCTCGCAAAGACGAAGGCGTCGGCGCTCGCGTACAGCGAGGGCAACTCCCGTTGCCGATCGAGATTGCCGAGGAAAGTCACGCTGCGTGGCGCGCGCCGCTTCAGAGCGCTGAGGCTCGGGCCCGCCCCGGCGATGACGAGCTTCACGGCCTCGGCTCCGAGGGTCTGTTCAACAATCCGGAATGCCTCGAGGAGCACGTCGACACCCTTTTCCGGTGCGAGTCGACCGACATGCACGAAGGTGAACGCGCTGCCGAGCGTGAGGCTCATGCGCAGTGCGAGTGAGCGCTTCGAGGGATGGAACAGGGTGTCGTCGACACCGCGTCCCCAGACTTCGACATCGCGCAGCCCGAGTGCGAGCAGATCTTCGCGCGACGGAGCCGAGGGGGTGTAGATCCGCTCGGCGCTCGCGTGGAACCGACGGATCCAGGCGGTGACGGAGGGACGGAGAAACGGGACCCCGTACGATTCGGTGTACTTCGCAAAGTCGGTGTGGTACGACGTCGTGGTGGGGATGTCGGCGTCGAGTGCGGCGCGCTGCCCGAGGCGCCCAATCATGAACTCGGTCGCACTGTGCACCACATCTGGCTTGAAGCGTGCAATGACCTCGCGGACGGTGCCGCGCGCCGGCGCGGCTAGCCGGATGTCCGGGTACACCGGGAGCGGTATTGAGGGAATCGATGTGACGCCCTCTTCCGACATGGTGCGCTCAAAGATGCGCGGGATGCTCGATGGGTAGCGCGGCGCGATGACTTCGACCTCCCAGCCTCGCTCGCGGAGCCCGGTGACAGAGAGGGCCGTGACGACGCTGACGCCATTCACCTGCGGCGGGTAGGTGTCGGTGCAGAAGAGGATACGCATGAAAGAAAAGAGGCACGCCCGAGTCACCGAACTGTGACGGTGCGGTCACGGATGGAACAGGCTCCGACACCGTTTAGGCGGTGCGCCGTGACATGGCGCGACCGTTGGCGTGACGGAGTCGGGACGGCACCGTGGTCACGCGGTGTCGTAGGGCCGCGAATATAGAAGGCGACCGCTCGGCCCCCACTTCGCTCCCCGAGGTTCCCATGTTGGCTGCGTCTCCGATCCGTCGCGTGGTTCTGGTGGTGCTCGATGGACTTCGCCCGGATGCGATTCCGCGATTTGGGCTCACGCATCTGACAGAGGTCGCGCGGAGCGGGGCGAGCACGATGCTCGGACGCACGGTGTCCCCGAGCGTGACGGCCTGCGCGATGGCGTCGCTACTCACCGGTGCGGCGCCCGAGCGACACGGCCTGCAGAGTGATCGCTTCCACATCCCGCGTCCGAGTGGCCCGCTGCATCCGCTGCCGAAAGT
>JAYTDH010000191.1:0-4853 GCA_043736095.1 Gemmatimonas sp. | reverse complement strand
CTGGCCGCCCGGCTGCGGAAGGGCATCAACGATTTGCGCAGACGCGCCCCGCATGCCAGCGTAGAAGAGGGCAAACAGACCTGCGGGTCCGCCGCCGATGATAGTGATGTCACGGATGTCGTGGGTTGCCATCCATATAAAATCGCTCGAACACAGCCGTTCGAGCAACGCCCGACCTCACGTTCTTTCCCCGACCCGCATGACCGACCTGCGTGATCTGACCACCGAGACCCGGTTCCGCCTGCTTCGCGAGATCGCTCGCGGCGGAATGGCGACCGTCTACGAGGCCGAGCAGTTGGGCGCCTCCGGCTTCTCCAAACGGATGGCCGTGAAGATCATCCATGAGCGGTTCGCCGAGCACTCGGAATGGGTCCAGCTCTTCGTCGACGAAGCCAAGCTCTCGGCCAATCTCGTGCACGGCAACATCGTCCAGATCTACTTCCTCGGGATGGTGAGCACGGGCCCCTTCATCGCCATGGAACTGATCAAGGGAATCACCCTCCGCACGCTGATCAACACCCATCGCAAGCGGCGCGAACCTCTCCCTCCCGATATCGCCGCCTATTGCGCCAGTCGCGTCTGTCGCGCCCTCGACTTCGCACACCACTACGTGAACGACGATGGCGAGCGCCTTGAGATTGTGCATCGCGATGTCTCGCCCGGGAACGTCATGCTCACCTGGGACGGCCACGTAAAGCTCGCCGACTTTGGGATTGCGAAGGCGCGCACCATGATCGATCCGGCAGAGTCGAAGTCGATTCTCCTTGGCAAGAAGCACTACATGGCGCCGGAGCAACTGCTCGGCCGTCGGGTGAATCAGCGCGCCGACCTCTTCTCGATGGGTGTTGTGATGTTCGAGCTCTTCGCGCTCAAGACGCTCTTCCGCGAAGACGAGACGATGGCGGCCATCGAGGAGGTCGTGGTGAGCCCGACCCCCGACCTGATGCTACTCCTGCCGCACGTGAAGCCCGAAATGCGCGATCTCATCATGAGCGCGATCTCCAAAGACCCGAGCCATCGCCCGAGCGCGGCCGCGCTCGGACAGTCACTCGACCGGTGGCTGGCGGCGCAGGGAACCCCGGGCTCGCCGGAACGACTCCAAGCGCATCTCGCAATGATCTTTCCCGAGTCGTATCAACCCGCGATCCGGCGAACAACCGAAGTCCGCCCGATGTAGATTCCGCATCATGACGCTCAAGATTTATACAAAGACCGGCGACGACGGCGACACCGGCCTGTTTGGCGGTGGACGCGTGCCCAAGGACCATCCGCGCGTGGCCGCCTACGGCGACGTGGATGAACTCAACGCGGTAATCGGGATGGCGCGTTCGGTCGAGATGATGCCGCGCATCGACGAAGTGCTGGCCCCCGTCCAGCGCGACCTCTTCGCACTCGGCGCACTTCTCGCGACTCCCGATCACGAGAAGATGAAAGAGCAGCTGGAGAAGGCCCGCATCTCCGATGCGCGGATTGCCCAGATCGAGCAAGCGATCGACGACGGCGAGGCCGAGCTCGAGCCGCTCCGCGCGTTCATCATGCCGGGCGGGACCCCCAAGGCAGCGTCGCTCCACGTCGCGCGCACGGTGTGCCGCCGTGCCGAGCGCGCGGTGATCACCCTGCAGAGGGACACCGAGGTCCCGCAGATCGTGATTGTGTATCTGAATCGCCTCTCCGATCTGCTTTTTGTGCTCGCGCGCGTGGCGAACAGGCGCGCCGGCGCTGGCGAGGTGACGTGGTAGTCGCGCTCACCGGTCGCGTCTAGCGTGGCGACGCTCGCGCTGCACGGCTCGAGCATTGAGATCGCGTCGGGGGCGTTGGCGACCCTCGGCGCGCGCGTTGCCACGCTCCATCCCAAGCAGCGCGTCGCGATCATCGCCGATCATCAGGTTGCGCAGTTGTATGGCGGCAAAGCGCTCGCCTCGCTGATTTCGTCGGGACTCGCGCTGGGCTCCACGGTCGGCGGAACAATCGCGCCCGGACTCTTCACCTTCCCGGCGGGCGAGCAGCAGAAGACACGCGCCACGTGGGGATCGCTCACCGACCAGTTGATCGCCGCGGGACATCGGCGTGACTCGGTGTTGATTGCGCTCGGTGGCGGAGTCACCGGAGACCTCGTGGGATTCGTCGCGGCGACCTATCTGCGCGGGGTCCCCTTTGTGCAAGTCCCGACATCGCTCCTCGGAATGATCGACGCGTCGATCGGCGGAAAGACGGGTGTGGACACCGCCGCAGGAAAGAATCTCGTTGGCGCCTTCCATCAACCGTCGCTCGTGCTCGTGGATCCGCAGTTCTTGCGAACACTCCCCACCGCGGACCTGCGCTCCGGCCTCGCCGAGGCGATCAAACACGGCGTCATCGCGGACGCGTCGTACTTCAGTTGGATCGCCTCGTCGCTCCGCCAGATTCTTGATCCCGATGACGCGGACGACGGCACGCATCTGCGACTCGTGCAACGATCGATCGAGATCAAGGTGGATGTCGTCTCGCGCGACGAACGTGAGAGCGGCGTGCGAAAGATCCTCAACTACGGGCACACCATCGCTCACGCGATTGAACACGTCACGGGCTATGGCATCGCGCACGGCGATGCGGTGGCGATCGGGATGGTTGCGGAGGCGCGACTCGCGGAGCGCATCGGCGTGGCGCGCGTCGGACTCGCCGACACCGTGGCGACGGTCTGCGATGCCGCGGGACTTCCTGTGCGCCTCCCAGAGGGCGCGGCCGCGGCGGAGATTGTCATGGCGACGCGCACCGACAAGAAATCGCGCGGTGGACAGGTCGAATACGCCCTGCCGGGTGGCCTCGGACGGATGGCCGGAGCGGGCCTGGGCTACTCGATTCCCTTGGCAGAGTCCGATGTCCTCGCCGCCCTGCAAGATTTGTGAGATTTGTTATCTCGTTGTCAGTACACGAGATAACGCGATGGTGTCGCGCCGGTGGCCCGTGGCATGCTTCTTGGCTGTTGACCATTCGTTTCCCCCGCTTGTAGCCTTCCGCTCCGAGTCCATTCGCAGGACCCGCAGTCCCAATAGCGTTCTCGGCGGTGCCCGAGAGCATTGCTCCCTTTCACACGCTGGTTATGGGGTGGGTATGCAGCAAGCGTCAGAACCGCGAAAAGGCTATTTCCGTTCGTCCCCGTCCTCCGCGTTCGACCAGTACCTGCAGGACATCCAAAAGCTCCCGCTGATCACCGACGCCGCCGAAGAGCGACGACTCGCGAGATTGGCACAGAAGGGAGATGAGGCCGCCGCCGAGCGCCTCGTGACTGCGAACCTCCGGTTCGTCATCTCGTATGTGAAGAAGTATCAGGGCCACGGACTCGATCTCTCCGAGCTCGTCGCCATCGGGAATGAGGGCCTCCTGAAGGCGGTCCGGAAGTTCGATCCCGATCAAGGCGTAAAGTTCATCTCGTACGCCGTGTGGTGGGTGCGCCAGGCAGTCCTCAAGGCGCTGGCCGAGCAGACGCGCTCGGTCCGCATCCCGCTCAATCAGAACTCGCAGCTTATCCGGCTCTCACGCGCCGAGACCGTGCTCTCGCAGGTGCTCCGTCGTGACCCGACCGACTCGGAGCTCGGCCGTCTCCTCGACGAGACCCCTGAGCAGGTCCGCGCATCGAAGCAGATGTCGTCGACCGAAATCTCGCTCGACGCGCCGGTCGATCGTTCGGATCGTGAGGCCAGCACGCTCGGCGAGCGGTTCGCCGGTGCGGATGGCATCGAGATCGAGGAGCTCACCGACTTCAAGTTGATGCGCGAATGCATCAGCAAGGTCTTCCGTCAGTACCTGACTCCGCGTGAGCGAAAAATTCTCAACCTGTACTACGGCCTCGATGAAGGGGCTGAGGCGATGACGCTCGAAAAGATCGGCGAACTGATGGGCGTGACGCGTGAGCGCATCCGTCAGATTCGCGAGCGGGCCTTCGACAAGCTGCGCACTTCGCCCGAGGGGCGTTCGCTCGCCGGGTTTTGGGGCGTCGCGTAATAGCTGAGTGATCCGCCATTCCGCGCCCGGTGAACGCGGGATGACGACGACGGGGGTCCGGACGAGGTCCGGGCCCCCGTTGTGCGTTCGGGGTCAGCATCCTCTAGCTTGTCGCACGTGAGCGTCACGCCCGTTCCGTCTGTCGCACAGGCCGCCGCTATTTCTGCGCGGTTGGCTGCGTCTCCCGCATTGGCCGCGGATCTCGCGCGGATTGTGGGCGCAGCGTACGTGCTCACGCGCGCGAGTGCGTTGCTCGTGTACGAGTCGGATGCGCTGCCGGGGAACCAGTGCGCGCCGGGACTCGCCGTCTTTCCTAGCACGCGCGAGGAACTCGTCGCGGTCATGCGGCGGCTGGCGAGCGCCGGCGCGGCATTCGTCGCACGCGGCGCCGGCACGGGACTCTCCGGCGGCGCGCTCGCCGACGGTGCGGTGCTCCTCGGCCTGCATCGTCTCAAGCGGATTATCGCCGTGGATCCGGTCGCACGCACCGCCACAGTAGAACCTGGCGTGGTGAATGCGACGCTCACGAAAGCGGTCGCCGCGTATGGATTGCACTATGCCCCTGATCCCTCGAGCCAGACGGCGTGTACGCTCGGCGGGAATCTCGCCGAGAATGCCGGTGGGCCACACTGCTTGAAGTACGGCGTCACGCTCAATCACGTGCTGCGCGCGACGGTCGTGCTGCCCTCCGGCGAGATTGTGGAACTTGATCGGGGTGACCGCGGTGGCTACGATCTCCTCGGCGCGTTCACGGGGAGTGAGGGCTGCTTCGGCGTGATGCTCGATCTCACGGTGCGGCTGACCCCCGACCCTCAGGAGGTCATCACGTTCTTGGCAGATTTCTCCGCTGTGCGTGCCGCCGCCGACGCCAC
>JAYTDH010000190.1:0-5162 GCA_043736095.1 Gemmatimonas sp. | reverse complement strand
CTCGTGCTGTCCGCGCCATCCGGTGCGGGGAAGACGACGATTGCACGGACGCTGCTGGGCCGTCGTTCGGATGTTGGGTACTCGGTCTCGTGCACCACGCGAGCGCCGCGACCTAGCGAGCGGGATGGAGTGGATTACCACTTTCTCTCGCACGCGGAGTTCCGAGCGTCGATTGATCGTGACGAGTTCGCCGAGTGGGCGCAGGTCCATGGCAATCACTACGGCACTCTGAAGTCCGAGGTCGAGAAGGTGATGGCCGAAGGGAAGCACGTGATGCTCGATATTGATGTGCAGGGTGCGCGGCAGGTCGTGCAACGCTTCTTAGAATCGGTGACGATCTTTGTCGTCCCGCCCTCCGCTGAGGCGCTGGTGGCTCGGTTGTTAGGGCGCAAGACGGAGAGTGACGAGGCCTTGGCGCTCCGGTTGCGCAATGCGCGACTGGAACTGGCCGAAGCGGAGATGTACCAACACGTGGTGGTGAACGACGATCTCGAGTCGGCTGTGCGACGGGTCGGGGCGATTATTGACGAAGAAACACTGAAGCGGGAGCGACTGCCCGCGCTGGGTCGTCAGGTGGACGAAGTGATTGGTAGGTTGCAGGCAGAGTTGGCTGCGCGGGCTTAACGAAGGCTTTCAGCCTTCATCCCTCAGCCTTCATCTCATCTTCAGGGAGCATCACCATGCAGGTCTTCACGCCCAAGGACATCACTGAGCACGCGACCAACAAGTACCTCGCGGTGCTCGTCGCGGCCAAGTATGCACGTGTCCTCAACGACTTCCCGCGCGATCGTGCGAAAAACGAAAAGAAGTTGACGACGCGTTCGCTCGAGGATCTCTCGCACGGCGAAATCGAGTATCGCGTGGTCCCGCGTCGTCGCGCGAAGGGCGCGTAACGCGCACTCGCCGCACTAGGCCTTCACTCGGAGCGCGTCATGCGTCCCTTCGACGGCCGTCGCGTTCTCCTCGGAGTCACCGGGGGGATCGCCAGTTATAAGTCCGCTTGGCTCGCTCGCCTGCTTACGCAGGCTGGCGCCCAAGTCGATGTCGTCCTTACGCGGTCGGCCCGTGAGTTCATCGGGTCGGTCACGTTCGAGGCCCTCACCGGACGTCCGGTGCACACGGTGTTGATCGGGGACGGCCACGCGCTCGACCACATCAAGCTGGCCCGCGAGGCCGAGTTGGTTGTGATCGCGCCCGCAACGGCTGACTTCCTCGCCCGCGCCGCGCACGGGCACGCGGACGAACTCCTCTCGGCAACGCTCCTTGCCGCAGTCTGTCCCGTCCTCGTCGTCCCGGCGATGAATGACAACATGTGGGCGAACGCGCAGGTGCAAGCCAACTGCCTGTCATTGCGGAGTCAGGGGCGCGTGTTGCTCGAGCCAGGCGTGGGGCCGCTCGCCTCGCCAGATGAAGGCGCGGGACAGGGCCGCATGCAGGAGCCCGAGACGATCGTCGCGCATTGTGGTCGTCTGCTCGAGACGCGCGGTAAGCTCTCAGGTAAGCGCATCGTCGTGACCGCTGGGCCAACGCGTGAGGCGCTTGATCCCGTGCGGTATCTCAGCAATCACAGCACGGGCAAGATGGGGATTGCGCTCGCTGAGGCGGCGTGGCGCCGTGGAGCGGAAGTTGTCGTCGTGCATGGTCCACTCTCGGTGCGCGTGCCCGATGGGATGTGCACGAAGCCGGTGGAGTCTACGCAGGACATGGCCGAGGCGGTGGCCAGCGAGATCGGCGATGCAGACGTCCTCGTGATGGCTGCCGCGCCTGCGGACTTTCGGCCCAAGCAGGTTGCGTCCGCCAAGATCAAGAAGCGTGGCGCCGCGCCGAGCTTCGAACTCGAATATACGCCGGACATTCTCAAGACCACGCGCGCCGCGCGAAAGACGGGGCTTATCGCTGTTGGTTTCGCGCTCGAGACGGACGACCTGATCGAGAACGCGAAGGCGAAGCTCGCGGCGAAGGGGCTGCAGCTTATCGTGGCGAACAACGCGCGAGAAGCCGGCGCAGGCTTCGGGTACGACACCAACCGCGTCACGATTCTCTCGCCCGACGGCACACAGGACGCTCTCCCGCTGATGCACAAGCGGGACGTGGCCGATGCGATTCTCGATCGCATCGAGGCGATGCTGTGAGTTCCGTTTGAGCGACGCGCACGATCGACTGCGGCAGTATCTCGAACAACGGCGCGAGCTCGGCGAGTCTGAGTTCGTGCTCGACGGGATGAGTGTCGATGAGGCGCTCAAGGTGCTGACGCGGAAGGCTCCGATGCCGGCCACGCCGGCCTCGGCCGCCCCCCGCGCGACGAGCGGCGAGAGCGGTGTCATCGGCGCGCCGCGATCGCCACGGAGCGAGGCGCCGCCTCCGCCGCCGCGCGATTCGGCAAGGCGGCGTGCCGCTGAGGATGCCGCGGCGAGCGGCGACTGGCGGGATGCGCTCCGCGCGGTCGACGCGAAGGGCCCCGACAGCGCCGAGCCGCCAGCGGAAAAGCCGAAGATCGGCGGGACCGCGTTCGCGGCCCCAACTCCTGATGCGCCCGCCGTCGTGCCGGCTGAAGGGCGGATCTTCGACGTTGGTGCGACCTCGGCGCCCTCCGCGCTCAGCCACCTCACGGATCTCGCGGCGGTTGCCGCAGCGATTGCGACCTGCAAGGCCTGCACTCTCTCCAGTACCGCGCAGAATCACGTGCCCGGCGAGGGGAATCCGCTCGCGCGTTTTGTGGTGGTCGGTGAGGCACCAGGGCAGACCGAGGATGAACTCGGCCGTCCGTTCGTCGGCAAGTCCGGCGACCTGCTGACGAAGATCCTCGAGGCCATCGGGTTCAAGCGCGAGGACGTCTTTATCTGCAACGTCCTCAAGCATCGGCCCCCCGGGAACCGCAATCCGAGCCCCGACGAAATTCTCGCCTGCCGGCCTTTCTTGTTGCGGCAGTTGGAGTTGCTCCAACCCAAGGTGATTCTCGCGCTCGGCACGTTTGCCGCGCAGACGCTCTTGGAGACAGATTCCCCTATCGGGAAGCTCCGCGGTTTGGAGCATCGCTACCACGGCATTCCGCTCGTGGCCACGTACCATCCCGCCGCGTTGTTGCGGAACCCCAACTGGAAGCGCCCCGCCTGGGAAGATGTCCAGCTCGCCCGTCGAATTTTCGATCGCCCGTAAGGGCCCGCCAGACGCCTTCGCCGACCGCCGACCCCCGTGGTCGGAGGATGCCGAGCGCGCTGTTCTCGCCGCGATGCTTCTCTCTGGTGACGCCATCGTCACCGTGATGGAGCTCGTCACCGAGGACATGTTTTATCGCGAAGGGCATCGTCGCCTCTTCCGCTCGATGGCGTCGCTCGCGAACGGCGGAGCGGTGGTCGATCCGCTCACGCTCTCCAATGAGCTCGATCAGCGCGGGGATCTGACCGCTGCGGGGGGCAAGGAATACATCGGCGGACTGCTCGATGAAATCCCGACCGCCGCGAATGCTGAACATCATTGCCGCATCGTGCGCGACAAGGCGCTGCGTCGGCGGCTGATTGAGACGGCCACCTCGCTCGTGCGCGAGGGGCATGAAAGTCCGGCTGACGTGGCGGAACTGCTCGACCTCGCGGAACACAAGATCCTCGAGCTCAACGACAGCCGCGGGAATGAAGGCTTTGTGCGCATCAAGTCGCTGCTCTGGTCGGCGATGGAGCGCATCGAACAGTTACGGACCTCGGGAGGCAGCCTCACCGGAGTTCCATCGGGCTTCACTGATCTCGACAAGCTGACGCTGGGATTCCAGCCGTCTGATCTCATCATCGTGGCGGCACGTCCCTCGATGGGGAAGACGGCGTTTGTGCTCAACGTCGCGCAATACGCGGCTATCGAAGGCAATGTTCCGACGGCGTTCTTCTCGTTGGAAATGAGTACTCAATCCCTCCTGCTGCGCATGCTCGCATCCGAGGGATATGTGGACGCACAACGACTTCGCTCTGGCCAATTGACATCGCAGGACGCATCGAACCTCGCGAAAGCGGCGGCCCTTTTGGGGCAGGCGCCAATCTGGATCGACGATACGCCGGGCCTCTCCGTGCTCGAGGTTCGCTCGCGCGCCCGTCGTCTCAAGATGCAGGCCGATATCAAGCTGGTGATTATCGATTACCTCCAGCTCGTCTCCGGTCCGCCCAACTCTGAAAACCGGCAGCAAGAAGTCTCAGCGATCTCGCGGTCGCTGAAAGCGCTGGCCAAGGAACTCGCAATCCCTGTCATCGCGCTTTCGCAGCTCTCGCGCGCCTCAGAGCAGCGTGGTGGTGAGAATCGTCGGCCGCAGCTCTCCGACCTCCGCGATTCTGGTGCAATCGAACAAGACGCCGACGTCGTCCTGTTCATCTATCGTCCCGAGATGAACGAACGCCCATACGATGATCAGGGCAATCCGCGCATGCTCACCGGCACGACGGACATCCCGCTCGACGGCTACTCCGAAGTGATCATTGGTAAGCAGCGTAATGGACCGACCGGTCACATTCGGTTGCACTATCGGAAGAGCCACACCCGATTCGAGAACTGGACCAGCCGTTCGCCGGAGTGATGATGCGGACCAAGTCCGTGTATCGCTGCACCGAATGCGGCGCTGAGTCGCTGCGCTGGCAGGGCAAGTGCGACACCTGCGGCGAATGGAACACGCTGGTCGAGGAGATGGCTGCCCCCAAGGTGAGCGCGGCTAAGGGCGCCGGAGCGCAGCGTCGCCTTGCGGGCGCGTCCGGATACGCTGAGGGCGGTACGATCGTGCCGACGCCCAAGCTCAAGGACGTTGAGGGGACCGAGGCCAATCGCCTCGCGACCGGCATCAAGGAGTTCGACTTCGTGCTCGGCGGTGGCGTCGTGCCAGGCTCCATGGTGCTAGTGGGAGGCGAGCCGGGCATCGGCAAGAGCACCATCCTGCTCCAGGTTGCTGCCCGACTCGAAGCCGCGGGGCACAGCGCGCTCTACGTGAGCGGCGAAGAGTCCCCGCTGCAAGTGAAGCTGCGTGCGGACCGCCTGGGCGCGGTGGCTGGTAATGTCGCGCTGATGGGTGAGACAAATCTTGAGACGATTCTCGCGACCGCGGCGAATCTGCAGCCGAGCGTGATGGTCGTGGATTCGATCCAGACCGTATTCACTGGCGATCTCGAGGGTGCGCCGGGAAATGTTGGACAGGT
>JAYTDH010000189.1:0-3076 GCA_043736095.1 Gemmatimonas sp. | reverse complement strand
CCGGCGACGGTGATGCTCCCGCCATCAAGCTCCACGGGATAGTTCACGTTCGCGAGCGAGGCTCCCGACGCGAGTAGCGTGCCCCCCGTGGGAATGCGCATCTGCGGGATGACGCCGCCGAGATTGTAGAGGAATCCGCCCGTGCCCTGCAGGTCGAGCGTGCCCGCGATCCGCAGCACCGCGCCACTGCCGCCGGACACCGCTCCGTTGTCGGTGAAGACGCCGCCGGCGCTGCTTCCGATATCCAGTAGGTGCACGCCGCTAAAGGATTTCGCGCCCGCGGTATGGATCGCCAGCGTTGCGCCGGGGGCGAGGCGCGTGGTGCCTCCCAGCCCGACGGTATTCGACGAGATCGAACCCGATTCCCACGAGAGCGAATCCGTTACGACGACGAGTCCCTCGTGCGAAAGCGAGCCGCCGACGATGTCGAGTCGCGCGATGCGCACCGAGTCCGTGCTCACGCTGTCGGTGGAGAGCGTGCCCGCGACGACGCGCAAGGCACCTCCCAGTCCGCTCACAACGGCACCTGACTTGAGCGACACCGTGCTCGACGTCTGCATGATGCCGTCCACGGTGAGTGCTCCGCCGAGCCGTCCAACTCCCGTGATGGCGAGCGTCCCCGACGCCACAGTGAAGCCAGTGCCGACCGTGTCGATGAGCTGCGCGCTGATCTGTGTCGTGCCCGCGCCCGCGAACGTGAGTGTGCCACGATTCTCGACGACGGACTGCCCGCCACCAAGGTTGAACACATACGAAGACGGCGACTGCCACGTGAATGAGGCGCCCGGCATGTTGCGGATGCGCGCGTTGCTGCCGCTACTGACGTTGATGTTCGCGCCCCAGAGTGTCACGCCCTGCGTCTCCAGCACGCTGTTCGAGTGGCTGCGTCCCACCGCGCCGGTGAGCAGGAGCGTATCCATCGCCACGAGCGTGCCGCTCGTGAGTCCCGTGCTTCCCGCCCATTCCAGATGGTCAGTCACGCGAAGCCTGCCCAGCGCGTTCAACGTGCCAGCGGCCATGCGGAAGCGTCCAAGGTCGACGGTGTCCGTGACCGTGGCGGTGCCCAGCGAGCCTCCGCTCAGCGTGACGAGGCCTTCGCCGGCCTCAACAAATCCATGCGCGAGCGTGATCGCATTGGCGAAGTGCTGCCACTCCGCACCAGCCGAGATAAAGATGTCGCCGCTGAGGTTCCCTCCCTGGGTGCGAAGGATTCCGTTGGTAATCAACGCGGATCCAGCGAGTTGGAGATTTCGGCCCGCGTCAAAGGTCGCGCCCGTGGTCTGCAACAGCGTGCCCTGAATGTCGAGCGTACTAATCGCGCCGCCGAGATTGTATGCAAAGGCTGGTGTGGTGGCGGGTGCACTCGCGATCGAGAGCGTGGCGGCGGGGAGAATGTGGAGGACGGCGCCACTGCCCGTGCTGATCGTGAAGGCCTCGTTCCACGAGGCCGTGCCGCCGATTTCCAGCGTGTGGTTGCTCAGGGTGCGACCTAGCGTGGTGTTGAAGCCGGCGATTGCCGACGCGGGCAGTAGCGTCTTTCCGCCGCCGCTGAGCGTGCCACCGCTCCAGTCGAGCGTCGCGGTCACGACGACGACGGCGCCCGCAAGCGGTGCGAGTGTGCCGGACAGGAGGCGCAGGTTCTCATAGTGCGTGGTATCGCCGGCGGCCAAACCACCGACGGTCGCTCCATCGATCAGTGTGAGTCCGGCGCCAGTCACCGCGAACCCCGCCTGTTGCGCGAACGTGCCCGAGCCGAGGCGGAGCGCGGCGCCGGCCTGGATCGCGGTTGATCCACCCAGCGTGCCCCCGTTGCGCAAATCGAGCGTGCCGGCTTGAAGATCAAGCGTGCCAGATTGCGTGAACGCCGTGGTGATTACGACCGGGTTTGCACTCGCGGAGCGGGTGAGCGTTCCTGCAACTTCGAGGCTCGTGACTGCGCCACCGAGATTGTAGCTAATCGTTGGGTCGCCGGCGATATCGAGCGCCCCACCGCTGGCCACGCGCAGGATCGCGCCGCTTCCGGTGCTTACCGAGGCGTTCTCGGTCCAGCGGGCCGTGCCCGCGATCTCCAACGTGTGCGCGTTCAACGTCCGGCCGATGCCGCCGAAGATCAACGCACCCGCGCCGACGGCCACGCGCGTAGTCCCGCTCCCGCCATTGAGCTGCCCGCCACTCCAGGTGAGTGAGTCCGACACGGTGATGAGACCGCTCCCGCCCATGATGCCCGAGTTGATGTGTAGTTTTGCCATCGTGGCGGTCGCGCCGTTGAAGCTGTAGTTCCCACCGCCGAACTGCGTCACACCGGTGACGTTCCACGTGCCTGCTGTCGCGCCGGCGGCACCGGAGGCAAAGGTCACGGTGCCTGCGCCGCTCACCGCCGATGTCCCAGTGAGGGTATGCGCGCCACTGGCGAAACGCAGCTCGGCGCCGCTGGCGACGTCGAGCGTGCCGCTGCTGCTGCCCGCGTTGCGCGCGTCGAGCACCCCGGTGAGCAGGTTGAGGCTACCACTCACCTTGAGGCCCGTCACCACCATCGTCCCCGCGCTCACGCTCCGCGTAACACTGCCCTCCACCACGAACTCGGGGGGCGAGCCACCCTGATCGAAGATCCAGTTCGCATCGCCCTGGAGGTCGAGCGTGCCGCCCGCGACCACGCGGATGCGGCCCACGGATCCGCTCGACAGGTTGTGCGTGCCGGTCCAGGCCCCACTGCCGGCGATCTCCAACGTGTGCGCGCCGAGCAGGCGTGCCGCGGTGCCGTCAATCAACAGCCCCGCGCCCGACATCACGCGCGTCACGCCGCCGCCGGATGAGAGCTGCCCGGCAATCCAGCGCATGCCGCTCATCACGCTGAAGGTCCCACTCCCGCCCTTGCGCCCGCTCTCGAGCACGAGGGAGTCGGTTGACCCTGCGCTGCCGTGGTAGTCGAGGCTGCCGCCAATCAGCTTCGTCGTGCCGCCAAGTGCCCACGTACCGCTGCTGGTGACTACGCCGCCGCTCGCCATCACTACGAGTCCAGCGCCCTGCACGATTGAGCTCGGCGTGAGCGTCTGCGCACCCGACCGGAACAGCAGCG
>JAYTDH010000188.1:0-2596 GCA_043736095.1 Gemmatimonas sp. | reverse complement strand
GCGCATTGATGGCGACGCGATGACGGGGATGACGTCGAACCCCACGATCTTTGAGAAGGCCTTGGCCGCGGGAACGCTCTACGACGCGCAACTCCAGGGGGCCGCCGCGGGCAAAACGGCGTGGGAGCTCTTTGAACTGGTTGAGACGGACGACGTGCGCGTGGCCTGTGATGCGTTTGCCGGCGTGTACGCGGCCTCCAAGCAGCGCGATGGGTTCGTCTCGATCGAAGTCTCGCCCGGCTCGGCGCATGACGCTCAGGCGACAATCGTCGAGGCGCACCGCCTCTGGAAGAGGGTCGACCGGCCCAATGTCATGATCAAGGTCCCGGGCACTCCCGAAGGATGCATCGCGCTCGAACAGTTGATCGCCGACGGCCTCAACGTAAACGTGACGCTGCTTTTTGCCGTGGCGGCGCACGACCGCGTCATCGAAGCGTATCTCCGCGGACTCGAGCAGCGCGCGGCCGCGGGGCACGCGCTGAATCATGTGGCGTCGGTGGCGTCGTTCTTTGTGAGCCGGGTAGACAGCGCCATCGACGGCGCCCTCGCGGCGCTCGTGAAGGCCAGCACAATTGGCGCGGCCCGCGCGGAGTCGTTGCAGGGGAGGGCCGCGATCGCCAACGCCAAGCGCGCGTACAAGCTCTTTCAAGATCGGTTTAGCGGCCCGCGCTGGGAGAAGCTCGCGTCGAAGGGGGCGCAGTTGCAGCGTCCGCTCTGGGCGAGCACGAGCACCAAGAACCCCTCGTATCGCGACACGCTCTACGTGGAGCAGTTGATTGGCCCAGACACCGTGAACACGATGCCGCCGAACACGCTCGAGGCGTTCCGCGACCACGGCATCACGGCGCGCACGGTGGACACCGATCTGGCCAGCGTCGATGCGCTCTTCGCCGAACTCGCGACGCTCGGCATCGCGCTGGATTCCGTTACGGATACGCTCCTCGCCGAAGGCTTGGCGTCGTTCCAGAAGTCGTTTGATACTCTGATCGCCGGTATCGAGCAGAAGACCGCCGCGCTCTCCACCCGCTGACCCCGACTCCTCCAGTGCCCAATTTGCGAAACGCTGACATCACGAAGATTGTCGCCACGATGGGGCCGGCGTCGGCCAATCCGTCTGTCATCCGTCAGTTGATGCTGGCCGGCATGAACGTAGCACGCCTGAACTTTTCGCATGGCACGCACGAAGCCCATGCGAAAACGGTCGAGACGATCCGGAGCGCGGCCAAGGAACTTGGTCGCCCCGTGGCCATCCTCGGTGACTTGCAGGGACCGCGCATCCGCATTGGGACTCTTGAGGTCGCTGTTGATCTCAAGGAAGGGGATGAACTCGTCCTCGCGCCGGAGGGTGTTGCCGGCGTCGGTGAGGTTCCGGTGACGTATGAGAACCTCGCGACCGATGTGCACGTCGGCGGCACGGTCCTCGTGGACGACGGGTTGATCTCACTCACGGTGACGAAGATTGACGGGCCGCGGGTCAGCGCAACGGTTGTGTATGGCGGGAAGCTCAAGAGCAATAAAGGGATGAATCTCCCGGGCATCGATGTGTCGGCGCCGTCACTGACGGAGAAGGATCGCCTCGATATCCCGTTCGCCATCGCTCAGGAACTCGACTACCTCGCGCTGAGCTTCGTCCGGCGTCCCGAGGACATCGAGGAACTGAAGGCACTGCTTCCTAAGTGGATGCTTGTCGTCGCGAAGATTGAGAAGGACTCCGCGCTCGAGCGCATCGAGGGGATTCTGAGAGTCTCCGATGCGGTGATGGTCGCGCGTGGCGATCTCGGTGTGGAGTTGCCGTTCGAGGAGGTTCCGTTGCAGCAGAAGCGAATCATCGGACTCGCCAACCGTTACGGCCGCCCCGTGATCACGGCGACGCAAATGCTGGAATCGATGGTGCAACATCCGCGTCCGACGCGCGCCGAAGCGAGTGACGTGGCGAACGCGATTCTCGATGGCACGGACGCCGTGATGCTCTCGGCGGAGACGGCCGCCGGCCTTCATCCGGTGCTCGCGGTGCAGGCGATGCGGCGCATCGCAAAGGCGGCGGAGAAGGCGCCGGTCGCCCGCGGACTGGGGCTGGACAGGTTGCAGCCGGGAGAGGCGACGGTGGAAGAGACCATCGCGGCGGCGAGCGTGACCGCGGTGCGGCTCCTCGGCGCGAATACGATTGTGGTCTTCACCAAGAGCGGCTTCTCGGCGCGCATCGTCGCGGCGCGGCGACCTGGGGTGCGGATCGTGGTGCTCACCGACAATCCGCGCACGTACCGGCAACTGGCGCTGGTCTGGGGAGTGGTGCCGTTCCTCGTCCCGCACTGCGACACGTATCTGGAGATGGCCCAGACCGCGCGCGAGCTCTTGCTCAGGAACGAACTAGCGAAGCCCGGTGATCGGGTGGTGATTACCGCCGGTGTCCCGTTCGACGTTCCGGGCACGACGAATCAATTGAAGGTGGAGACGGTGTGAGGCTGACGTTTCTTGGAACGGGGACGAGCTTTGGTGTGCCGCAGATCGGGTGCGCCTGCGCCGTGTGCCGTTCTGAGGATCCGCGTGACAAGCGCACGCGCGTGGGTGCGCTCGTGGAGAGCGATGGGCTTCGCCT
>JAYTDH010000187.1:0-12114 GCA_043736095.1 Gemmatimonas sp. | reverse complement strand
AGCGAGCGGCCGAGGGAGTCGACCACCTCATGCGCGTGCCGATGCGGCGTATACACGCCGGAATTCCCCCAGCGCCAGTCGGGTGGCAGTTGCCATCCGTCGAGGTGCGGCGGAATGCCCGTCGAGTGACGGTTTGGGCTGGCGAACTCAGAGATGCTCGTCGCGATGCTCATGCGCGCCTGAAGATAATCAGGCGGGCATGATCGGAGCCAGCCGCACCGTGAGTATCGCACCACCGGTCGGGGCGTTCTCGGCCGTGATCGCCCCGCCCCACCCGTCAATCAGTCGGCGACTAATGGCCAGCCCGAGTCCGCTCCCGCTCGTCCGCGTAGAGAAATGCGGCTCGAAGATGCGGTCAATCAATTGGACTGGGATTCCACTGCCATTGTCGCGCACGCGGAGCAACGCGCCTCCATCGAGAACGGCGACCACGTCCAGCGTGACGCGAGTCGCGCCGGCGAGCCGAGCATTCTCCAAGAGGTTGAGCAGCACCTCGCGGAGTTCGCGATCGCGCGCGGCCGCACGCACCGGAGTTTCAGGGATATTGCTCTCCCACGTCACTTCGGTCTGTCCCATACGCTCCAGCTCGATCACACTCCGTGCGACGGCGGCGACATCGACCGATTCGGGGGGTGCGATGTCCACGGGCGCGGTGCCATAGCGGCTGAAGGCGCGGGCGATCTCGTCGAGGCGATCAATCTCGGCGAGCATCCGCTCCGTGTTCTCTTCCAGCACTTTGTCGAAGTCCACGCGCGGATCGTGCCGCGCGCGCCGCAGATGCTGCATGCCGAGTCGCATGGGCGTGAGCGGATTTTTGATCTCGTGCGCCACTTGCCGTGCCATCTCTCCCCAGGCGAGGACACGTTCGGCGCGGGTGACATCGGTGACGTCATCGAGCGTCACCACCGTGCGGCGCGAGCCGGGGGCGAGGCGCGCGAGGCGGATGCTCAGGCGGCGGCCATCGTGCTCGAGCTCGACAGCCGCATCATCCGCATTCCCGGCCCGCAACGACGCCAACGGCCCGGCGAGGAGCGCGCGCACGGCGTTGCTGAGCGGCGCGCCCACCGCGAGCGGCGCGCCGAAGATGCCTTCGGCGCGTGGATTGGCGAAGGTGATGCAATCCGCTTCATCGACCGCGAGGACGCCACTCGCGACGTTGCGTAGTGTGGCCGCGAGTCGGCGCTCGGCCGTCTCGAGTGCCGCTCGACTCTCGGCGAGATCGCCCGTCATCTGACGGAAGGCGCTGAACACTGGCGTGAACTCCATCGGGGGATCCTCGCGGAGCGCGGGACTCTCGCCCCCACGAGCCAACGCGAGTGCTGAGGCGCGCAACTCGCGGATTGGCCGCGACAGTTGCCGCGACGCGGCGCCGCTTGCCCAGAGCGCCGCGAGTCCCCCCATCGCGAGGGCGAAGAGCAGGAACATTGCGAGATCGTTGCGACGGCGATCGAGCAGGCGTTCATCGAGGCGCGCCGGTGCGGCGAGCACGAACTGCACGCCATTTGCATCCGTCTCGGCGCGGTAGCCAAAGCGCACGGTCGCATCACCGATGGCGTCCTCCCGGCCGGCGCCCATCTCCCCCTCTTCGGCGAGCGAGAGGACCACGCTCGGCGGGAGTAGTCGTCCCACGGGTGCGAGCGCGTCGAGCACCGGATCGCTCGTGTTCACGAGGATCCCGTTGGCGTAGAGAAAGAGCGGCGTCTCAAAGCGCAGGGAGGCCTCGCTCAGCTGCACTGAGTCGGTGGAGGTGGCCACACCGCGGAGCGTCTCGCGCACGAGGAGATCGCGCGCCTGCCGGTCGTCTGCCTGCAGTCGACGGAATGACCACAATCCGAACAACAACGACGGCACGAGAAAGCAGAGAAAGAGTGTCGCCGTGAGTCGCGCACGATAACTCGTGAGGAGCTCGCGGCGCCGACGACGCCACCATCGCGGCAAGGCGCCGTCGGCAGTGACCATCAGCACCCAGATGGCGCCGAGGACGACAAGATCCAGCAGCACCAACAGCGTGCCGCGAGGCACGAGAGTCTCCAAGGAGCGGAGGTCCACCACCGCGTGCAGCCGCCGGCTCATCCCTCCTGCGCTGACGAGTTGCCAGTCGCCGTGCAGTTCATCGTCGATGCGGCTCCACACCCCGCGTGAGTTTGGTGTGGAGGGCGCGCTCGCGCTCCGATCGCTGAGGCGAAGTGCGTACGGCGGCTCGGGAGCTGGAGGTGGAGAGAATCCGAAGAACGCACCGAATGGATCGGGCGCGACGAGCCGTGACCGCGGCGCCACCACTACGGTGGTGGCGGTGCCGTCGGCGTGCGGGACGCTGAGCACCAGATGAATGCCGGGATCGACTCGTACTTCGGTGATGCTCGGCTGTCGCGTGCGTTGCACCTCATAGGCGAACTGATTCACGCCAGACGTCACGCCGGGCGCTCGCCCCACTGTGAGATCCGCGAGGAGAGAGCCGTCCGCACCCCACGTCGTGATCTCGGCGGGGTACTCCGCACTCGCGAGTTCACTGCGGGCGAACTGCGTGAGGATCTCCACGCGAGTTCGCGCGGCGCGCGTGGCATCGAGCACGTCCGCGTAGCGATCGAGCAGTACTGCGGCATCGCGATCGGGACGATTCAGCGATTGCACGTCGTGCACCGCGAGGTCGACGCGTTCGCGCACGGCCGAAAACCAGACGAGCGTCGTCGCGCCGCACGCGGCCACCAGCGCGACAGGGAGCACCATCGCTCGCGCGCGCCGCGTGACGGCGAGGGCAGCGATCGCCGCGACCCAGAGCAACGTATAGAGTTGCGGAAAACGCCCGGGCGCCTCAAGAAGCAGGGGCGCGAGCATGGTCGCGGTGATGGCGACCAATGGGGCCACCCAAACCGGAAGCCCACGATCTCCGCGAATCACTCCCTGCCCGGCGGTGACGCCCAGCAGGAGGACGGTGACGGCGGCGAGAAAGATCGTGATTTGCCACGCGACCCACAGGCCGATGGGAACTCCAATCGCCGGGACCTGCACGCCCGACGCCAGCTCTCGCAGGAGGAACGGTGCGAGGCCGGCAATCACGACGACCGCAGCGATTGACTGCGCGCGCGTCCGCAATCGTACGCGGGCGCGCCGCACCGAGAGGAGCGCGAGAAGGAGCAGGCCGGATGTCAGCGCGAGCGCGCCCGCATCGGCGGTGAAACGCCATCCGGAGCGCACCAGATAGAAGCTTGGATCGAAGAGTGTCCCGAGATTAGAGAACTCGTTGAACGGGAGAATCGCCGGGACCGCGAGCGCGATGGCGAGCGTAACCAGTCGCGGCCGCAGTCCAGTATCGCGGCGCCAGGCGACGGCGATAAGCAGCAGCATCAGGAGGCCGAGCGTGGCGCCTGCCCACGGGAGGGTGCGTTCCCACACACGAGCGCGCAGCGCGTCGAGCGAGGGTGCGACCGCGCGCGCCGCGAGCGTCGGCACGCCGGCCACCGTCAACACGACCGCATCCGTGACATCGCGGGCGGCCGCGGGCTCGGCGTACCCGAACCCGTCTACGCCTTCGCTCTCGGCGACCCGGCCCGCGAGTGAGGGGCTCAGGCGATCAGCCGGGGGTTCGGCGTGCAATACCGTCGTTGCGACGGCAACATCTCCGCCACGCTCGGCCACCGCGTACGCCACCAAATAGAAGGGCGTGGCGACAATCCCCGTGGGTCCGGGGAGCGAGTCGAGCGCGACGAGGAGTCGCCCGCTCCACGCGAAGGGCCGTCCGCCGCGCGCCAAGAGGAGGGCGCGCTCGCCCCCCGGGGGGACCATCAGCGCGAGGGCATCGAACGCCTCGGTCGCCGACCCCGCCACGGCCAGCGCCGAAGTGGCCAAGTGCTGGAGCGCATCCGACTCCGCCGCGACTTCCGACGCGAGCGCCGCGGCCGCCGTGCCGGTGAGTGCCCGCCGCACCTCCTCTCCTCGCCGATCGATGGCGCTCACCGTGCGGTGATAGCTCGCCACGATTCCTAACAGGGCCGCCAAGGCGACCGCGAATGCCACGCGTCGGCGGCGCGCAACGCCGCGGGTCCGTGCGGTGACGACCGCGTGCACGCAGAGCAGCAAGAAGAGCCCGCCCGCGACCCAGACCGACGGCCAGCGGATCCAGAGGCCGGCCAAGAGCACGGCCCCCGAGGCGGTCACCAGCCAGGGCTCGAGCAACCCGCGCGCGCGACGCGTTGGTGGGGTCTCAGGCGGAGGGACAGGGGCGGTCACGTCGGGATAATACCCAAGCGGTCGCGCAGGTTGCGAGCGCATCCTTCGAGCGAGCACGCTCACCGCCACACGAACCGCGCGGAGCATAGCCTCGGCTAGATTTCGCCGGATGTCGCCGCGCGCTGGTCCCACGTCTCGTTCGCTCCGCCGCATCCGTTGGGGCGGGGCCATGCTGGCGGTTGAGCTGCTCGCCCTGACCGCGACGGCGGCCGCGCCAGCTGCCGCGCAGTCCCTCGTGCTCGACGAAGGCACGTTTTCGCTCTTTGTGAATGGCGAACGGATCGGCCGAGAGGACTTCAGTCTGCGTGCGGCCCGGGGGGCAGCCGGGGGCTACGTGACGCAGGGGAATCTGTTAGTCGGCGACCTGCGACGGAGCGTCGTGCTGACCGTGGATTCGCTTGGATTTCCCCAGCGCTACCAGCTCGATACACGCCAAGCGGGCAAGGTCGTGGCCAGCGTGGTCGGGGAGCAGCAACGCGGCATCTGGTCGGGCCGGACCCTGCAGGCGGGCCGCGAGTCGGCACGGGAGTCTCGGCTCCCGAACGACCTCCTTATCGCCGAAACCGGAGTGGTACATCACCTCTGGCTGGTCCTGCGATTGGGCGAGGGGCGCCCGGTGTCCCTACTGGCGCCGAGCGATCCGTCGCAGGTGCGCGTAATAGTGGAGGAGCAGGCACCAGACCGCGTGACCCTCGGGTTACGCGAGCTCGTGGCACGGCGCTGGGTGGTACGGAAGCAGGAGGACGGGAGTGTCCTCTGGGAGCTCTGGACCGACGCCGCTGGGCGGCTGCTTCGGGCGGTAAACCGCGCAACGGCATTGGAAGCCCTGCGCGACGATCCTCCCGCTGAAACCCGGGGAACTTTGCGCCCGTAAGCGTGACGAGTCCACTCACTCCCTCAGGAATCATTCTCGTGTTTCGAACCATCCGATCCGCCGTGCTCGTGCTGTGCGCGGTCGCGCCACTCGCCCTTGGGGCGCAGACGCGTACCACGCTGACGCTCGACGAGGCCCTCGAGATCGCGCGCCGCAACAATCCGCAGTATCAGCAGTCCCTCACCGGGCGGACGCGCGCACAGGCCGGCTCCCGTGCGGCATGGGGTGCCCTGCTCCCGAGTGCCGACGCAAGCGCCGGTGCCAGCTTCCGCGAAGGGCGCTCGCAGTTCTTCGGCGGCGTCGCGTTCGGCGCCACCTCCGACATCGTCTCGTCGTCGTGGAATCTCTCGGCGAACTCACGCATCAGCCTCAATACCTTCAACAACATCAAGCGGGCCAACGCCTCGCTCGACGCCGCCGATGCTGACGTGAGCGCGGCGCTCTACGCGCTGCAGTCCGCCGTCTCGCAGCAGTACCTGCTCGCGCTGCAGACACAGGCGCGCTCGGCGCTACAGGACACGCTCGTGGTGCAACAGCGCCTCCTCCTCCAGCTCGCCCAAGCGCGCGCGGGAGTCGGACTCGTCACCTCGCTCGATGTGAAGCGCGCGGAAGTCGGGCTCGGTCAGCAGGAAGTTGCCGCACTCCGTGCCCGGAACTTGGCCGAAGTCGCTCGCCTTCAGCTCTTCCAGCAGCTCGGCGTCGCGATGCCCGCCGATGTCGTGCTCTCGTCGCAGCTCACCATCGCGGCACCCGACTTCAAGATTGAGGATCTCCTCGCGACGGCGCGTCGCGGCAATCCGGCGATGAAGGCGGTGCAGGCGCGCGAACAGGTCGCGATTGCTGGTGTGAAGTCGGCGCGCGGAGAGTACACACCGACGCTCTCGTTCTCCGCCTCGGTGGGCGCGTTTACACAACAGCAGACGAGCGTCGACGGCACGATCGCGTCGGCGCAGGCCGGGGCGCTGTCGTCCCGCGCGAATTGCTTCACCACCGACTCCCTGCGTGTGGGTGCGGGAATGTCGAGCATCGCGGCGCGGTGCGGCGCCATCGCGTTCACTCCGGCACAGGCACAGGCGATTCGGACGGCGAATGACAAGTTCCCGTTCGATTTCACACGGAATCCCTACAATCTGTCGATGCAGATCTCGCTCCCGCTGTTCGATGGGCTGGGACGTGAGACGCGACTGCAGGAGGCCAACGCCTTCCGTGCGGACGCGCAGTACAACGTGCGGCGGCAGGAACTCGCGCTCACGGCGGATGTAACGTCCGCCTTCGTGACCGTGCAGGCGGCATACCGCGCCAGTGAGTTGCAGAATCGCAATGCCGCTACGGCACGCGAGGCCCTCCAGTTGGCCGAAGAGTTGTATCGCGTGGGATCACGGACGTTCGTGGACCTCACCACCGCGCGCGCTGAGTACGAGCGCGCCGAGACGGACCGGATCGACGCAGTCTATGAATTCCACCGAGCGTACGCGGCGCTGGAAAATGCCGTCGGCCGCACGCTACGCTGACCTGAGGATATTTATGACCAAGAAAATGAAGCTCATCATCGCGGGTGTTGTCGTCGTCGCCATTGGCGCCGCCGCCGCTACCGCTGCTGCCAAGAACAAGGGCAAGGGAACGATTGTCCGCATCGAGGCCGTTGAGGCCCGCGATCTCGTCTCGTCGGTGACGGCAAGCGGACAAGTCGGACCGCGCACCAAGGTGGATCTCTCGGCGGACATCACGGGGCGCATCACGCGTCTTTCGGTTGCCGACGGCGATCTCGTGAAGGAGGGGCAGTTTCTCCTGCAGATTGATCCGCAGCAGTTCGAGGCGCAGGTCCAGCGGGCCGAAGCCGCGTTGGCGAACGCGCGCGCTGGTCTGGCGCAGGCGCGAGCCAACTTGCTGCAGGCGCAGCGCAACTACGAGCGTCAGGTCGAGATCCGCAAGACGAACGTGGCGCTGGTGTCGGCCTCCGAACTTGAGCAGCTGCAGACGACGTTCGAAGTGAACCAGGCGCTCGTCGTCGCGGCCGAAGAGAACGTCAAGCAGGGCGATGCCTCGCTGAAGGACGCTCGCTGGCAGCTCTCGCGCACCACGATCTATGCCCCGATGACCGGCCGCATCACGCGGTTGAATGTCGAAGTCGGTGAAACCGCCATCATGGGCACGCTCAACCGCGATGCCGCGACGTTGATGACGATTTCCGACATGAGCATTCTTGAGACCGAGGTGAAGGTGGACGAGACGGACGTCTCGCGCATCACCATCGGCGACTCGGCGGTCGTGCAGATCGACGCCTTCCCCGACACGACGTTCATCGGGCGCGTGGTGGAGATTTCCAACAGCTCCGTGGCGGCGGCTGGTGCCGCAACCACTGATCAGGCGATCGACTATATGGTGACGGTGCGCATCCTCAACGCGCCGCCGGACACGCGGCCGGACTTCTCCAGCACGGCCAAGATCATCACCGACACCCGTGTTCAGGTGTTGTCGATCCCGATTATCGCGCTGACCGTGCGTGAAAATGAGGAGCTCAAGGCGACCGACGGCCCGCCGCAGGCCGCCGCTGCCCCGACCCGCGAAGTTGGGAAGCAGGATGTCGAGGGCGTCTTCGTGGTGTCCGCAGACAACAAGGTGACGTTCCGCCCCGTACGCGTCGGCATCGCCGGAGAGAAGCACTTTGAGGTGCTCTCGGGCCTGCAAGCAGGGGACCGCATCGTGGCGGGCACGTATCAGGCGATCCGTGAGTTGAAGGACGATACGGTCGTGCGCGAAGCGCCGGCCACGGACGTCAAGAAGCCCCAGGAGGGCAAGTGAGCCACGAGGCCGAAGTCGCACTGAGCACCACCGCTGAGCGGCAGGCTGTCGTCGGGTCCCCCGGCGCGGCCCCCTCCGGCGAGTGGGTAATCGTCACGCGGGGGGTCAAGCGCGAATATGACATGGGTGGTGAGATTGTTCGCGCCCTCCGCGGCGTGGATCTCGCCGTTCGCCGCAACGAATACGTAGCCATCATGGGCCCGTCGGGCTCGGGCAAGTCGACGCTGATGAACATCATTGGTTGCCTCGACACCCCCAATGACGGTGAGTACTGGCTCAACGGCCAACTCGTCTCGACGATGAAGGACGATGAGCTCGCGCGCGTGCGGAACAAGGAGATCGGGTTCGTCTTTCAGACGTTTAACCTGCTTCCCCGCGCGACGGCCCTACACAACGTCGAGCTCCCGCTCGTCTACGCCGGCGTTTCGGCGTCCGAACGTAAGGAGCGCGCGATGGATGCGCTCGAGAAGGTGCAGCTCGGTGAGCGCGTGCACCACCGTCCGAACGAGCTCTCCGGCGGTCAGCGTCAGCGTGTGGCAATCGCCCGTGCACTCGTGAACCGGCCCTCGATTCTTCTCGCCGACGAACCGACGGGTAATCTCGACTCGCAGACGTCGGAAGAAATCATGCGCGTGTTCGAGAACCTCGCGGAGACGGGGCAGACGGTCATCATGGTGACGCACGAACCCGACATCGCCGCGCACGCTCGCCGCGTGGTGGTACTACGCGACGGGCAGATCGCCAGCGACGAGCGTCGCGAGCAGTTCACCGAGAAGCTCGGCGTGAGCATCGGCCACTAGGCTCCTGCTCGGCGGGCGCGATGGCGTGGAGTCACGCCGCGTGCCCTGTCCTGCCGGACGCTCCCGCCCCTACGCACATGCCACTCTTCGAAGCCGTCCGGCTCGCCCTCTCCACCATTCGCGTGCAAAAGCTGAAGAGCTTTTTCACGATGGCGGGAGTGTGCATCGGCGTGATGTTCCTCATCACCGTCGTCTCAATCATCGAGGGGATGGGGCGCTACATGAAGGAAGATCTCGTCGGCAAGCTCATTGCCGTGAACTCCTTTGAGCTTCGTCGCCGCCCCAACATCAACATGGGCGATAACGATCCGGCGATCTGGGATGAGTATCGCCGTCGTCCGCGTCTCTATGTGTCGGATCTCCTCCCGGTCGTCGAGGCCCTTCCGGCCGGCACGCGGTGGGCCCAGGAGTCCGAGGCCAGCATCAAGGCGACCACGCTGTACGCGCGTCCGCGGTCGACCAATGCGATTGGGATTGATGGCGAGTGGTTCCGGATCAAGAAGCTGGGCATTCTTGAAGGGCGGGAGTTCACGGAGCAGGAACTCACGCAGGGCGAAAACGTCGTCATCATTGGGCCGGATCTCGTGGAGCGGTCGTTCCCAGGTGTCGATCCGATTGGTCGTGAGATCCGACTCGGCGGTGTGCCGTATCGCGTCATCGGCATCACGGAGTCGCGCGGGAGCGCTTTTGGTATCTCCTTCGACAACTTCCTGATTGCGCCGTGGAAGTCGCCAATCCGGAAGCTGCTCAACCCCTCGCCGCAGATGATTGACGCGGTGGTGATCCAAACGGAGAATCAGACCGTCCTCACCGAAGCACAGGAGCGCGTGCGCGCGGTGATGCGGACGCGGCACAAGTTGCGTCCGGGCGTGAAGGACAACTTCTCGATGGAGACGTCAGCGAGCGCGCTCGAGTTCTGGAACAAGATCGAGGGCTATCTCGTGATCGCTGGCGTGGCGCTCCCAGCAATTGGCTTGGTGGTGGGTGCAATTGTGATCATGAACATCATGCTCGTCGCGGTGGCCGAACGCACGCACGAGATCGGCATTCGCAAGGCACTCGGTGCGAAGCGTCGCGACATCCTCGCGCAGTTCCTCGTGGAGTCGGCGACGTTGAGCACTGTTGGCGCGATCCTCGGGATCGTGATGGGAATCGGATTCGCGCAGGCGATTGCGGCGGTGACGCCGCTCCCGGCGAGCGTGGCCCCGTGGTCGATCGTGGTTGGCGTCGCGGTGGGGATGGGCGTGGGGATCGTCTCGGGTGTTTATCCGGCGAGTCGGGCCTCGCGGCTTGATCCCGTTGTCGCCCTCCGTCAGGAATAGCGCCATGGGAAAGATGTCGGCCCGACTTTACAACCTCACCGAGGGCGTGCGGATTGCGCTCGAGGCTATTATCGGCAACAAGGTGCGCGCGGGACTGACAATCCTTGGCGTCGCCGTGGGTGTGTTCGTGGTGGTGGTGATCTCGGCGGCCATTCACGGTATCAATCAGAGTGTGGCGCAGGACTTCGAGTCGACCGGGCCGACCACGTTTTTCGTGTCGCGGTATCCAATCAGTTTCGAGGCGTGCGACGGCAGCGATGACACCTGCAAGTGGCTGCGGAATCCGCCGATCTCGTGGGCGGAGGTGGATCGCCTCTCTCAGCTGGAGAATGCGGCGGCCGTGGGCGTGCGGATGGACTGGAGTGGCGCATTCAAGTATCGCGACCGCGCGCTGCCGAGCGCGCCGATCGAAGCGTACACGGCGAACTGGTCGCAGTTCGGCGCGCCGGAGATGCTCCCCGGCGGACGTGTGTTCACCGAACAGGAAGTGCGCGGGGCCTCACGCGTGGTGGTGCTCAACACGACGGCCGCCGAGCGGCTGTTCGGCGACGGGGATCCGTTAGACAAGGACATCACAATCAACGCGATCCAGTTTCGCGTGATTGGCGTGTACAAGGATAACGCGAGCTTTCTCTCGGGCGGCGACCGCCCCAAGGGAGTCATGCCGATCACGACGTTGCAGCGCGCGCTGAATGTGCGCCGGACCGACATGGGACTCGTGGTGAAACCGCGCGTCGGCGTGTCGCGCGACGCGATGGTGGACGAGGTCACGGTGACTTTGCGGGCGATGCGCGGGCAGCGGCCGTCGGATGAGTCGACCTTCTCGATCATCACGCAGGACAAGCTGATGGAGACCTACGACAAGATCTTCGGCATGTTCTTCCTCGTGATGATTGCGCTCTCGGCGGTCGGCCTGATTGTCGGCGGGGTGGGCGTGGTGGCAATCATGATGATCTCCGTTACGGAGCGCACGCGGGAGATTGGCGTGCGGAAGGCGCTCGGTGCGACGCGGCTGACGATTCTCTGGCAGTTCTTGATCGAAGCGGTCACACTCACGGGCATCGGCGCGATGACCGGGCTGTTTGTGGGCTGGCTGGTGGCGCTGCTCATCCGGTCGACAACGCCGATCGAGGCGTCGATTCCGCCGGGGGCCGTGGTCGCGTCGCTCTTGGCGAGCTGCGTCACCGGAATATTGTTCGGCATGATCCCCGCGGCACGCGCCGCGCGCTTGGATCCGGTCGAAGCGTTACGTCACGAATAACAGAGACTCTGTGCCTCTTTTCGAAGCCGTCCTCCTCGCGCTCCAAACCATCAGGGTGCAGAAGCTGAAGAGCTTCTTCACCCTGGTTGGCGTCATGATCGGCGTGATGTTCCTCATCGCCGTCGTCTCGATTGTCGAGGGGATGAGCGACTACGTGGAGAATGATTTCGCGGCGAAGATCATCGGAATCAACACATTTGATGTGCGTCGATTCCCGGGCTTCACGCCAAACGAGAATGACGACGACTGGCGTGAGTACCTGCGTCGGCCGCGCGTGCTGGACGTGGATAATGACGTGGTGACGGCGGCGCTCGGCTCGTCGTTCCGGATTGCACGCGTGAATGAGACCTTCCTCCCCGCGTTCACGCAGGGGGTACGGCCGCGTGACGTGCAGGCGATTGCCACGGACGCCGCCTACTTCGAGATCAAGAAGTTCGGCATCGCCAATGGCCGCGCCTTCACGGACCAAGAGGTCGATGCGGGCTCCAAGGTGATTGTCATCGGCGATGAGGTGGCGTCGTACTACTGGCCGAACCTCGATGCCATTGGACGCGAGTTACGGATTGCCGGACAGACGTACGCGGTGATTGGCGTGATTGAACCGCAGGGCTCGGTGTTCGGATTCTCGATGGATCGTATGGCGATTGCCCCGTACTCTTCGCCACTGGCGCGCGGCATTCGTCCGCGCGGCGACATCGGGCGCATCACGGTGCAGGCTCCGTCACGGGAGATGCTCGACGGCGGCATCGAGCAAGTGCGCGAGGGAATGCGCGCGTTCCGCCGGCTCGGCCCCGGGGAGAAGGATGACTTCGAGCTCGAGACCTCCGC
>JAYTDH010000186.1:0-4764 GCA_043736095.1 Gemmatimonas sp. | reverse complement strand
TCGATCCGCGATGGTCGCGCGACGGGCGTCGCCTGTACTATCGGAGCCCGGAGGCGGTGATGGAGGCGCAGCTAGAGTTCCGCGAGGGAACGGCTGTGGTGACTCGCCGTGACTCGCTGTTCGCCGACGTGTGGGGCAGCGCCACCGACGGCGACAGCTGGGACGTGCTCCCTGATGGTTCGGGCTTCGTGTTCCTGCGCGGCCCCGCCGCCGCGCGGATTCCCCTCACCGTCATTCCGAACTGGCTCGCGCTGTTGCGGCGCGAGCCCCGCACGCCGTAGCGCGAAGCTACGCCAGCTCCACGAGCACCGTCCCCTTCTCCACCGCCTTGCCTGGCTGCGCCAACACCGCCTTCACCACTCCCGCCGCGGGCGCGCGTAGTTCGTTCTCCATCTTCATCGCCTCCATCACCACGATTGGCTGGCCAGCAGTTACCGCGTCACCCACCTGCACGTGCAGCCGCACGATGAGTCCGGGCATCGGCGCCACGACGGGCGCCGGCCCTGCCGCTCCAGCGACCGCCGCGCCGAGGTCACGAATCGCGCGCGCGCGCTCGTCGAGTGCGTCCACCTCGAAGCGCCAGCCATCAATCCACAAGATGTAGGCGCCCTTGGGCCCGCCACGCCGCGCCACGAGTTGGTGCTGCACGCCGTCCACCGCGACGACGCTCACCGGCGAACCCTGCACCTCGCGCAGCTCGGCGCTGGAAGCCGCGCCACCCAGGGTCGCCACGCCATCGGTCAGATCAACCTCGTGCCGAGTTGCCGCAATATCCACAATGAACTTCACATCGCCTCCGGTCGTAGCTCGCACAGTGTCTCCACGTGCGCAGTCTGCGGGAACATGTCGTAGCAGGTGAGGCTGTGCACGCGCCAACCGTCGAGCCGCGCGACATCGCGCGCGAGCGTCGCAGGATCGCAGCTCACGTAGAGAATCGCCTTCGGTTGGTCGGCGCCGCGCGCCAACGACGCTACTAACGCCGCGGTCACGCGTGCATCCACGCCAGCCCGCGGCGGATTCAGAATCACCACATCGGCGGGCAACAGTGACACGATCGAATCTTCCACACGCGCGGCAATCGCCCGCGAGCCGGCAGGAAGACGCGTCGCCGCATACGCGGATGCCTCTTCATCTAACTCCACGGCCGCCACGCGCACGCCACGCTCGGCGAGTGCCACCGCGGTATCCCCCGCCCCGCTGAACGCATCCACGACGGTGCGCGGCGCGTGTGCCATCGCCTGATCCACAACCGCGCGTTGCAACAGCGCCGCGATTGCTGGGTTGACCTGAGCGAAGCTCCCACCGGGCTCGCCCGCCGGACGACGATCCGCGACCAAGCGCCGCCGCTTCCCTTCCGCGTGCCACCAGATGGCCGCGAGGCTTGGCACGGCATCCAGAAACTCCGCGATGCCATCCCACCCACCGCCACCCTCAAGCGTGAGATGCGGCCGATTATTGATTACACGCACGGTGCCGCGAAGTCGCGGCTCCTCCGGCAAATGTTCGGCGGCGGCGAGAATCTCGCGCCACGCCTCCAGCACCTCGGGCGCAGTGATCAAGCAGTCGGCGAGATCAAAGACCGCCTCAGGATCATCGTACGCGCGCAGCCCCGCATACGCGCTGCCATCGGTGCGCCGCCGAATCGCCAGCGTGAGCGAGCGACGATAGCGCCACCCCTCGCCACTCACGATGCTCGGCAACGCGACTTCGCGCTTCGCGATGCGGGCAAAGGCATCACGCACCATCGCCCGCTTGGCATCGCGCTGTACGGCGAGGTCCACCTGCTGCCACTGACAGCCACCGCACTTGTCGGGCGAGGCATAGTGCGCGCATGCGGGCTCCACGCGCGCGGCCCCCGCGTGCTCCACGCGCACGAAGGCGCCGCGGCCAACACGGCCATTCACCGTCACATCGGCCTCCACGCGATCTCCTGGAGCGGTGCGCGGTGTGAACACCACCAGCCCATCGTGGCGCGCGACGCCATCGCCACCGGATGAGAGCGACTCGATCTCCAGCGACATTCGCACGGGGGTGGCCTTCACTTCGCGTTCCGGCGCGGGCCCGCGGCGCGACTTGGGACGATGTGCACTCATCGCAATCCTTCGCGTCGCGCGAGATCTGCCCACGCCGACTGGGATGTGGCGCTGCCCAGCGCCGCGGCGCTGGTGCCGCCGCTACCCGCTGCGGAGCCCCGAGCGTTGGTGTTTACATTCGGACGCCCTCCGCGATCACGCTCCGCCAACAGCGCCGCCGCAATCGCCGCCGCACGAATCGTCTCCGCCGGTGGCTGCTGCCCGAGCAACGCCGGCAACTTCTGTTCGAGCCACTGAATCGTCACGTTCCCCGCGCGATAGTCGGCATCGGCCATCACGCGCAGATGAAACTCGCGCGATGTCTCCACGCCATCAATCACCAACTCGCGCAGTGCCCGCTCCATCCGCGCAATCGCCAACTCGCGCGTCGGCGCATGCACAATCAGTTTGGCGAGCATCGGATCGTACGAGAGCCCGACCACGCTCCCCGTAGTGATCCCGCCATCCCAGCGCACGCCGGGGCCTGCTGGCAGCTGCAGATGCGTGATGCGCCCGGTACTCGGCAAGAATCCATTTGCCGGATCCTCGCTCGTGATGCGGCACTCGATCGCCCAGCCATTCGGCTCGGGCGCCGTCGTGAAGGGCAATCTCTCACCGCGCGCGATGCGCAACTGCCATTGCACGAGGTCGATCCCCATCACGAGTTCGGTGACCGGATGCTCGACCTGAATACGCGTGTTCATCTCGAGGAAATAGAATTCCCCATTTTTGTCGAGGAGGAACTCGCAGGTGCCAGCATTCACATAGCCCGCGGCCTTCGCCGCGGCCACGGCCGCATCCCCCATGCGCTTGCGCAACTCCGGCGACACCGCAACACTCGGCGCTTCCTCCACCATCTTCTGATGGCGTCGCTGAATTGAGCACTCGCGCTCGCCGAGCGCGATGCAGTTGCCGTGCGTATCAGCGAGTACCTGGATCTCCACGTGCCGCGGCCCTTCGATGTACTTCTCGATGTACACGGCGTCGTCGCCAAAAGCGTTCTTCGCCTCGCGCTGTGCCGAGCCGAGTGCGTTGGCAATCTCACTTGCGTGGTGCACGACGCGCATGCCCTTGCCACCGCCGCCTGCGACTGCCTTGAGGAGCACGGGATAGCCGAACTCGCCGGCGAGCTTCTCCGCTTCGTTCGCATCCGTGAGCGCCTGCGTTGTTCCCGGCACCACGGGCGTGCCCGCGGCAATGGCCAGCGTGCGTGCGGCCGTCTTTGAGCCCATCGCCGCGATGGCTTCGGCCGGTGGGCCAATCCAGATCAGTCCAGCATCGCGGACGGCCCTTGCGAACCACTCCCGCTCTGAGAGGAAGCCGTAGCCCGGATGCACGGCATCGGCGCCAACCCGTTGAGCCACTTCAATGAGATGATCACCGCGGAGATAACTCTCACTCGCCGCCGCGGGGCCGATGTGCACGGCTTCGTCTGCGGCGCGCACGTGCGGGGCGTTGGCATCGGCGTCGGAGTACACCGCCACGGAGGCAATGCCGAGCTCGCGGCAGGCGCGCACGATGCGGAGCGCGATCTCGCCGCGATTCGCGATGAGAACCTTCGTGAGCGGCCGTAGCGCGCCCGCTGCGGGCTTCGCAGTCGTCGCTGACTTCGCAGTCGTCGCCGACTTCGCCGACTTCGTTGACTTCGTTTCGATGCTCACAGCGGAATGCACCCGTGCTTCTTCGCCGGGTTCTTCAGTCGCTTCCCCTGCAGCATGTCGAGCGCATCAATGAGCCGAGGGCGCGTGTCGCGCGGGTCAATGATGTCATCAACATATCCTCGCCCGGCCGCCACATACGGGTTCGCGAACTTGTCCGTGTACTCCGCCACACGCGCATCCATCGCCGCCTGCGGATCGGTGGCGTCGGCGATTTCCTTCTTAAAGAGAATCTCCACCGCGCCTTTCGGCCCCATCACGGCAATCTCAGCCGTCGGCCACGCGAGATTCACATCGCCGCGAATGTGTTTGGAGCTCATCACGTCGTACGCCCCGCCATAGGCCTTGCGCGTAATCACGGTGAGCTTGGGGACCGTCGCCTCGCAGTAGGCATAAAGCAACTTCGCGCCATGCTTGATGATGCCACCATGCTCCTGCGCCACGCCGGGGAGGAAACCGGGGACATCCTCGAACGTCACCACGGGAATATTGAATGCATCACAGAAGCGGATAAAACGCGCCGCCTTCACGCTCGCGTCAATGTCGAGCACACCAGCGAGCACCGCCGGCTGATTCGCCACGATCCCCACCGAGTGCCCACCGAGGTGCGCGAAGGCGCAGACGATGTTCTGGGCGAAATCCTTGTGCACTTCGAGCACGTCGCCATCGTCCACGACGCGCTTGATGACATCGAGAATGTCGTATGGCTTGTTTGAGTTGTCCGGGATGATGTCGAGTAGTGCTTCATCGCGGCGGTCTCGCGGATCCGCGCCCGCGCCGCGCGGCGCGGCATCCACATTGTTGGACGGAATGAAGCGCATCAACTGGCGGATGCCCTCGAGGCACTCAAGTTCCGTGGCGGTCGTGAAGTGCGACACACCCGACTTTCCACCATGCGTATCAGCGCCGCCGAGCTGGTCCATCGTGACCTCTTCGTGCGTCACCGTCTTCACCACATTCGGCCCTGTCACGAACATGAACGACGTGCCGCGCACCATGTACACGAAGTCGGTGATGGCGGGGGAATACACCGC
>JAYTDH010000185.1:0-9808 GCA_043736095.1 Gemmatimonas sp. | reverse complement strand
ATCGGCGTGACGCGCAAATAGATGACGAGCCCTTGGATCGGCTCGCGCGAGACATCGGGGAATCCGGTGAGCGAGGCATCGCACTGCGTGACGTTCGTGAAGGTGCCGGGGAGTGAGACTGGGTTGAGCCCGGCCGTGATCGTCGCGCGCAATGTGGCTGCGGCCGCATCGAACGAGGCCAGCGTGGCGCCGGTGGGAGCGGTGCCGAGCCAACGGAGCTCCAGCACGAAGTCTTCTGACGGGGTCGTGTTGCCGCCCCCAGTGGAACTGGCGCACGAGATGACGCCAAGCGTGGCGACGGCCAGGGCGGCAACGGAACGAACAAGGCGGAGGCGGAGCGAGTTCATGCCCTGAATTTGATAAGGAAGGGGTCGACTTTGCAGAGGACCTGCGTCACATCGGAACTGTTCAAATCGCCCGCAACGGACTCAAAACAACGGCAACGGCCCAAACCCAAAAAAGAGCCGCCGCGCGTCCACCCGCAACGCCGCTGGCTCCGTGCCCGCGACGAACGACTCGAGATACCGCCGTTCTGGCGGCGTCGTGGGTTCGGCGAGATCCCCCGTTTCTCGGTCAATCTCGGCCTGCACCACGTTCGACGGCACCGGCCAGGCCGCGGTCGTGGCCCCGCCCCACCGAGAAATCATCTGCCCGAAGATCGGCGCGGCCAACACGCCTCCCGCCGCTCCCGAGGAGATCTGCTTGGGGCGATCGAATCCCAGCCATACCCCGGCGACGATGTTCGGCGTCATTCCGATGAACCAGACGTCGGAGTTCTCGTCGGTCGTGCCCGTCTTGCCCGCCACTTGGATACCGCCGCGTCGCGCCGCACCGCCCGTGCCGCGATCTACCGCTTCGCGCATCAACTGCACGGTCACGTAGGCCACGGCGGAGTCCATCGCGACTTCCCGCAGTTGGATACTCTGCCCCCATACCGTGCGCCCCACCGGATCCTGAACCCGCAACACGTACCGCGGTTCTGCCGCGCGCCCAAGATTCGCGAACGCGGTGAAGGCCGCCACGATATCCACGGGGCGCACCACCGAGGCCCCAATCGCGCTCGAGGGATACGGCAGGATCGGCCCATCGAGTCCCATCCGGCGGGCCAACGCGATGACCGAATCGGCCCCCGCACGCTGCCAGAGCATGACGGCGACCGGATTGCGCGACTTGGCCAGCGCCGTACGCAACGAGATTGGCCCGAGAAACTCCCCATCGGCGTTCTTCGGGCTGTAGCGCTGCCGATCAAACTCGATCGTGATTGCTTCATCCATCACCGTCGCGGTCGGAGGCATTGAGTCCATAATCGCCCGCGCATAGACGATCGGTTTGAAGGTCGAGCCCGGCTGCCGGATCCCGACCACCGCGCGATTGAACGGCGCGAGTGCGTGGTCGCGTCCACCGACGAGTGCTCGGACGTCGCCCGTGGACGGATCAATCGCCACCACCGCGCCTTGTAACACGTCCATCGACCCGCGCGTGCGATTCGCGAGCGTCTGATGCCGATATCCCGGGCGCGCCTCGATCGCGAGTGCGCCCTCGAGCAACGACGACTCCGCGGCACGCTGCAGCGCCGGATCAATCGTCGTCGTGATGCGGTACCCACCCTCACGCACCGGAATTCCGGCGCGCTCGATCTGCGCGCGTGCGACATCGACGAAGTACGGCGCGGCGGCCGACATCCCGCGGTTCGGCGCGACGAGCACCGGTTCGGCGCGCGCGTTCCGCGCCTGCGAGGCGGTGATGAATCCCTGGTCGGCCATCAGCGCGAGGATCGCATCGCGCCGACCCTTGTTGCGATCAGGGTGGCGGATCGGATCGTACGCCGCGGGGCCCTTGGGGAGCGCCGCCAGCGACGCCGCCTCGGCGATTGTCAGGTCGCTCGCCGACTTCGCGAAGTAGTGACGCGCGGCGGCTTCGATCCCGTACCAGCCGCGTCCGAAGTGGATCTGATTGAGATACGCCTCGAGGATCTGCGCTTTGGTGTAGTGACGCTCCATCTCGCGGGCGGCGATCTGCTCGCGGACTTTGCGTCCCAGCGAGCGGTCGGTCCGGTCAATCAACTCGGGATGCATGTTGCCCACGAGCTGTTGCGTGATTGTACTCGCGCCGCGACTCCCGCCCATGATGTTGTCGCGGATCGCCGAGGCGATGCCCACGACATCTACGCCATCGTGCTGATAAAATCGCCGATCCTCGACGGCCACGAAGGCCGCGGGGACGTAGCGCGGCAGTGCGGTAATGAGGATGCTGGTGCGCCACTCCTTGCCAATCTCCCCGATGAGGGAGCCGTCGCGGGCGAGGACCAGCGAGGACTGCGCGGGGCGCACGATCTGCCAGGGTTCGACGGTCGGGGCCGAGGGCGCGGCGGCCGGCGTGGGCTGCTGGGCGGCGGCGGACGGGGCGAGCGCGAGGGCGAGCCCGAGGGTGCTCGCGAGAGTGCTCGCGAGAGTGCTCGCGAGGGCGGCAAATGCCGCGGCAATGACCGCAGGGCGGCGGAGCGAGGACGGCGCGAGCATGGGCGACCTGTATGGTATCACGGGTGCCTACGAAAGGGTGCCTCGCCCTTCGGTCCGCATCATGACAGTTTTCGGTGAATGCTGACCCTCGCCGTCCCGCAATTCCGTCCCCGCAAGGGTGATGTCCCCGGAAACCTCGATACCATCGCGGGGCTGATCGCCCAGGCGTCGGCTCTCGTTCCTCGGCCCCAGCTCGTCGTCTTCGCCGAGACCGTGCTCTCGGGCTACTTCGTGGAGGGGGGCGTGCGCGAGTTGGCGATGACCGCCGACGGTCTCGCCGGCGAGCTCGACGCACGTCTGAAGCGTGTGGCCCCGTCGCTCCCCGCGATGGACGTGATTGTCGGCTTTTACGAGACACACGAGGGGACGCCCTACAACTCGGCGGCCTGCATTGCGGTGGGCGATGGCAAGAGCGCACGGGTGGTGCACGTGCATCGCAAGAACTTTCTGCCGACATACGGACTGTTCGATGAAGAGCGCTTCGTGGACAGAGGCTACGGCGTTCGCGCGTTCGATACGTCGTGGGGACGCGCGGCGATCTTGATTTGCGAAGATGCGTGGCATTCGCTCACCGGGACGATCGCCGCGCTCGATGGTGCGCAGGTCGTGTGCGTGGTGGCGGCGGCCCCGGCGCGCGATGCCGCGCCGCGCGATGATGGCACACCGGGCCCGGGGAGCGTCGCGCGGTGGGAGCGCCTGATCCGCGACATCGCCGATGAGCACGGCGTGTTCTGCGTGTTGGCGAATCTCGTCGGGAGCGAAGGCGGCCGGATGTTCCAGGGAGGCTCGCTCGTGGCCGGCCCGCGCGGCGATGTGCGCGTGCGGGCGCCGGTGTTTGAGGAGGCGATGCTCACGGCGTCGGTGGATCTGGGGGACATCACGCGCGTGCGGGCGGATCTGCCGTTGTTAGCGGATTTGAGGGGGGCGTTGCCGTTCTTGCGGAAGGAGCTGGATCGCACGCTCGGGTTGGGGCCGACGGAGGAGTCGGGCGGCGCTGCGATCACTGCGGCGACCACCGCGACCACGGCGACCACGGCGACCACGGCGGCGCCACGCGCGCCGTTGATCGCCGTTGGCGCACTCCCCGTGGTGAACGGCGGCGCGGCGGCTCACGGTGCCCCGCCCTCACTGGATATCGACGCGCGACTGATGGAACAGTGGCTCGTCGCTTTCCTCCGCGATGAATTCGCGCGACGTGGCTTTACGAAGGCCGTCGTTGGTGTGTCCGGCGGCGTGGACTCGGCAGTCGTCGCGGCACTCGCCGCGCGCGCCTTCGGCAAGGAGAATGTGATCGGCGTGCGGTTGCCGTATCGCACCTCGAGCCCCGACTCGCTCGCGCACGCGCAGCTGTTGATGGATCAGTTGGGGATCGAGCAGCGCACGCTTGATATCTCTGGCGCCGTCGATGGATATCTCGCGACCGAGCCCGACGCCGACGCTGCGCGCCGCGGCAATGTCATGGCGCGCACGCGGATGATCGCGTTGTTCGATCTCTCGGCCAAGTATCGTGCGCTTCCGCTCGGCACGGGAAATAAGAGCGAACGATTGCTCGGGTACTTCACCTGGCACGCGGATGATTCACCGCCAGTGAATGCGATTGGCGATTTGTTCAAGACGCAGGTGTGGCAGCTCGCCACGTACCTCGGCGTGCCTGCGGACATCGTGCAGAAGCCTGCGAGCGCAGACCTGATTGCGGGACAGACCGATGAGAAGGATTTCGGCGTGTCGTATGCCGTGGCGGACGAGATTCTGAATTGGTTGTTGCACGGGTGGACGAGGGAGGAGTTGCTCGCGCGTGGGGTGGATGCGGAGGCGCTCAGACTCGTGACTAAGCGGCTCGACTCGACGCATTGGAAGCGGAAGTTGCCGACGGTGGCGATGGTGAGCGCGGCGGCGATTGGGGAGTCGTATTTGCGGCCGGTGGATTATTAGGGTGCGGATTTGAGAGGGGAGTGGGTGGTCTCACAACTTCCGACTCGCGTGGGCAGGTAGAGGAGGAGAAAGAGCGAGGGAAAGAGGAAGGGGCAAGAGTAAGAGGTACAGCAACAGCAAGCGGCAGAGCAACAGCAACAGGCAGAGCAACAGCAACAGGCAGAGCAAGAGATACCGCAGGAATCGGGTCGCTTCCTTCTCCGAGGATTGGTAGCATGACGGCATCCAAGCCACGGAGCCCAAAGATGGACGCGACACTGACGGCCGACTATTCCCGCATCGAGAAGGCCATCCGCTATCTCGATCGCGAGCGCCCCTTTGCGCGGAGTTCCGCGGCAGGTCCCGCACCGAATTCCGCACCGAATTCCGCACCGAGTTCCGCGCCGAGCCTCGCGCAGGTCGCCAAACATGTGGGGCTGAGTGAATCCCACTTTCAGCGGATGTTCACGCGGTGGGCGGGAATCAGCCCGAAGCGCTTCGTGCAGCATCGCACGGCTGAAGTGGTGAAGCGTTTACTCCGCGAGCAGCGCCCCGTACTCGAAGCGACCTACGAGGCGGGGCTCTCTGGACCGGGGCGCTTGTATGATCTCGTGGTGAATGCCGAGGCGGTGACACCGGGTGAGTTGCAGCGGGGCGGACTGGGCGTGACGGTGAGCTACGGATTCCATCCGACACCCTTCGGCGAATGTTTGATTGCGGTGACGCCGCGCGGAATCTGTCATCTGGCGTTCGTGGCTCCCGTGACGCGCAAGGAATCACTGGCGCGCCTCGAGCACGATTGGCCGCTCGCGCATCTCGTCGCCGATCAAGACGCCACGCGCGGGACCGCTACCGAGGCATTCCCGCCACCGGGGAGCGGGAAGGTGCCCGCACTCGCACTGCACGTGAAGGGCACGAACTTTCAGCTCAAAGTCTGGCGCGCGTTGTTGGAAATCCCGGTCGGCACCGTGACGACCTACGGCGCACTCGCGTCGGCGATTGGCGATCCGAAAGCGTCGCGCGCGGTAGGGACGGCGGTGGGGAGCAATCCGGTGAGCTATTTGATTCCCTGCCATCGCGTGATTCGTGCGAGCGGCGAACTCGGCGGGTACGCGTGGGGAGTCGAGCGGAAGAAGGTGATGATTTTCAAGGAGCGAATAGAAGTGGAAGGGTGAGAGGTGAAGGTCGAGGGACGATGGGTGAAGTGTGAGTGTGAGGAACCAGAGCGCGCCCGCGAAAGGCGAAGGGCGCGCAGCCCCGGAAGCCGCGCGCCCCTCATCTCTCACCTTCACCCTTCACCCTTCACCTTTCACCCTCGCTCTTTCCCCTCGATCTTCGCTCCTCGCCTCACACCTCACGCCGCCTGCGCATAGTGCAAACTCACCGCTCGCCGCGCCCCACGCTTCAGTTGCCGATGCACCGTTCTCGCGTAGCGCATGAAGTTCTGCCCCGCTTGCGGATACCGCGTGAAGAAGTCGAGCGGGAGCATCGAGCCTTTTCGCTGATTGCAACTGAGGCAGGCAGACACGAGGTTGCCCGGATTGTGCGATCCGCCGCGCGAGAGCGGGACTACGTGATCCAGAGTGGCGTTCTCCAGTCCCAAGCAATCTCCGCAGTAAACACATCGACGTCCACAATCCCGAAAGGTCGCGCGCTTGATCTGACGCTTGTGCTGCTGGTGAAGCAGGCGGCGAGCGTTGCGGGATAGCCCACGGGCGGGGCGGGCGAGCGCGAAGTGGTGGACGCACCGATGTGACATCTAACCTCGCCTGAAATGACGACACCCCACTCCAGGCTGTCAGGCCCGTGCGGGGTGCGGTCGGAGTGGGGGAGACTCAGCGTGGCGGTCGCGGTAAGCGACCGTAGCCACTGCGGTTGGAATGGCTGTCCGAACGTATCGGTCACAGGCCTCCCGGTTGCGGGTCGTGGAAGCAGTCCAGATCCCGTTGCTATGCTGACGTGCCGTATAGGTGCAACGTCACGTGATTCCGCACAAGGGATATCTCCAAAGTCGCAGATTTGTGATTAATCGGCAGCCGAAAGCTCCAAGCTGAAAGTTGGAAGCGAACTCCGCCCGCGCCGCGACTAGTTCACCTCTCGCTCTTCATCCTCGATCTTCTCTCTTAACCCTCGCTCTTCGCCCCTCTCCCTCGCTCTTCGCTCTTCGCTCCTCACCTCACCGGAAACGGCGCCAGTCTCCTCACCAAATCAAGATTCGTTATGTGAACATTCCCCCCTTTCCCAATCCGGAACCCATACGCCCCATCCACCACCACCGCACTCCGCGCCCAGGCCTGAATCACGATCCCGTTCACCGCAAGCCGCACACTATCCGGCTCAGCGCGTACCGACACCCGGTTACGTGCAAACCCCGTCGAGTCGCGGCCAACGATCGCCTCATTCGCCGTCCACTCCATCAGCGGAGTCGTACGCCCGCTGACATGCTCAAGCACGGCCGCCTGGCCGTCCGCGCGAAGCACGAAGGCCGTCCACCGCGTCTCCCCGCCAGCCAACGCGCTCCCTCCAACGAACAGGCCCCACTCGGCGTCGTTGCTCCCATCAGGGAAGAAAATCATCTCCCCTTCGAGCACAAATCGACCGTCCGCCTTCTCGCGCGTCGGCGAGAGCACGCCTCCCGGGCCCATCGTGATGTGCCATCCGGGTGCCATCGGCGAGAACTCGAACTTCGTACTGTCCACGCCGCCGGTGCCGCCGCGCTGCGGCTCGGCCGCCGCATCCATGCGCCACGTCCACCCGGTGGGCGTCACGGGGCCGGACTGCACGGGCATCTGCTGGGCGCCGACAACTTCCAGCGGGGCGGCGCCGAGCGAGGCGATCGACAGAAGCGAAACAAGTGTGAGCGTACGCATATGCGGAGGCGAGCTGAAGGTTGAGGGCTCAACAGTGTGGTCAATACGTCAGAGAAAACGATACGCATCCCCGCCGCCCCGCCAGAGGCTAGATTTCCCCCGTTCAAAGCCAGACCCACCGTTCCCCGTCGCCCCCAGTTCTCATGGCCACCTCCGCCAAGGCCCGTCGCGCCACGCACGGCCTCACGAAGGACCAGCTCATCGCTGCGTACCGCACGATGCTCCTGTCGCGTCGTCTCGACGACAAGGAGATCCAGCTCAAGCGGCAGAATAAGATCTTCTTCCAGATCTCCGGCGCTGGCCACGAGGCCGTGCTCACGGCCGCCGGCATGGTGTTCAAGCCGTCGTACGATTGGTTCTACATGTACTACCGCGATCGCGCGCTCTGCCTGCAACTCGGCATGACCGCGGCCGAGATGCTCTACTCGGCCGTCGGCGCGGCGATCGACCCCAACTCCGGGGGCCGTCAGATGCCCTCGCACTGGGGCCACAAGCGACTCAACATCGTCTCGACCTCTTCCCCGACCGGCACGCAGTTCCTGCAGGCCGTGGGGTCAGCCGAGGCCTCGGTACGCGCCAATGCGCTCGGAATCACCGAAGGGTTTGAGCATCAGGACGATGTCACCTTCGTCTCCACCGGTGACGGCACGACATCGCAGGGCGAGTTCTGGGAGTCGCTCAACACGGCGTCGAATCTCAAGCTGCCGATCGTGTACCTCGTGGAGGACAACGGCTATGCGATCTCCGTCCCGGTCGAGGTGAATACCACGGGCGGCTCGATCAGCAAGCTCGTTGCCTCGTTCCCCGATCTGTACATCCAGGAAGTGGACGGCTGCGATCTCCTCGCCTCGTACGAGGTGCTACAAAAGGCCGTCGACTACGCACGCAAGCGGAAGGGTCCGGCGCTCGTCCACGCGAAGGTGATTCGCCCCTACTCGCACTCGCTTTCTGATGACGAGGTGATGTACCGCCCCGACGCCGAGCGTGAGGCCGACGCGGTGCGCGATCCCATCACGACGTATCCGAAGTGGCTCGTCGACGAAGGCTACATCACCGAAGAGGGCCTCAAGGCGATCCAAGAGGACGTGGACGCCGAAGTGCTCGCGGCGACGGACGACGCGCTGACCCAGCCGCAGCCTGATGCGTCCACGATTCACTACGCGGTGTTCTCACCTGATGTGGATCCGACGAGCGAGCAGTTCGACACCGAGGACGACCCGCAGTTCAGCGGCGATCCGACGACGATGGTGGATTTGCTCAACGCCTGCATGAAGGATGAGATGCGGCGCGACGAGCGGATCGTGATGTTCGGCGAGGATGTTGCCGACGTCTCGCGCGAGGAGCACCTCGGGAAGGTGAAGGGCAAGGGCGGCGTGTTTAAGGTGACGTGGGGCCTCCAGAAGGAGTTCGGTAGCACGCGGGTGTTCAATTCGCCGCTCGCCGAAGCCAACATCATGGGCCGCGCGATCGGCATGTCGCTGCGTGGATTCAAGCCCGTAGTCGAGATCCAGTTCTTCGATTACATCTGGACCGCGTATATGCAGATCCGCGACGAGCTCGCGACGATGCGGTGGCGCTCGAACAACATGTTCTCGTCGCCGGTGGTCGTGCGCACGACATACGGCGGCTACATCCGCGGCGCGATTTATCACTCGCAGACAGGCGCGTCACTCTTCACGCATTGCCCGGGGCTGCGCGTGGTCTGCCCGAGCAACGCACTCGATGCGAATGGGCTACTGCGTACGGCGATCCGCTCGGACGATCCGGTGATCTTCCTTGAGCACAAGCATCTGTATCGTCAGACCTACAACAAGAGCGCGTATCCGGGCCCGAACTTCATGATCCCGTTCGGCAAGGCGCGAGTGGTGAAGGAAGGCACGGACATCACCGTGGTGACGTATGGCGCGACGGTACAGCGCGCGCTGGTAGCGGCGAAGCAGGTCGAGGATGAGAAGGGGCTCAGTGTCGAGGTGATCGACCTGCGCACGCTCGCGCCCTGGGATCAGGAAGCGGTCTACGCGTCGGCCAAGAAGACAGGCCGCGTGATCGTTGCCTACGAGGACTCAATCTCGTGGGGCTATGGCGCGGAGATTGCCGCGCGCATTGCCGACGACTGCTTCGCGTGGCTCGATGCGCCGGTGAAGCGCGTGGCCTCGACCGATACGTTTGTCGGGTATGCGCCGAGCTTGGAGGACGCGATCCTGCCACAGATTTCGACGTTTGTGGCGGCGTACGAGGAGATCGCGGCGTTCTAGCGGTTGAGAGGGCTGAGACGGCTGAGGCGGGACTTTCCCTTACGCACGTAGTGGGGATTCTCCGCTAACTCGCAGCAAGCCGGGGGTGAATCTTGCGGAGGTTCCCCTCCACCCCCATCACCATTTCCACCCCGCGCACCTTCGGCCAGCAACTCGGCCGCCGTTCCTGGGCCGAGCCCTGGAAGATCAAGATGGTCGAACCGTTGTTCATGACGGATCGGCCCACCCGCGAGCGTGCGCTCACCGAAGCGGG
>JAYTDH010000184.1:0-2639 GCA_043736095.1 Gemmatimonas sp. | reverse complement strand
ATCAACACGGCGACGGCGCGCGGGTCGTGGAAGACGCCCATCATCATCGCCGCCGTGGCGACCATCGTCACACTCGCCGGCGCGGCGTGGTTCTCTAAGAAGAGCCACGAAGAAGTCATCAATCAGATGCTCGGCTCCTCCGAGGCGCAGACGGTGAGCACGCGCGCGGGGCAGATCGGGTCGGTCACGCTCGGCGACGAGTCCGTCGTGCGTATCGGTCCGGAGACGCGTCTCGTAATCGTCCGGGGTTTTGGCGGCGACTATCGCACGCTGAGCGTCAGTGGCACCGCGGCCTTCACGGTCTCGAGCGGCAAGGCGCAGCCATTCGAGGCCCGGATCGGCGGGGTGTCCGTCACTTCCGAGGGCGGCGCGTTCACGGTCCGCGACTACGCTGAGGAGTCGAGCCAGATGGTGCGCGCCGATAGCGGTGACGTGCGGGTCCGCGCCGGCGACACCCAAGTCTCGCTCAAGGCGGGTGAGGCCGTGTCGATTGACCGCCAAGGCAAAGTGACCACGCCGGATGCGGCCGCCATCGCGCAAGAGCTCGCCTGGACCAACGCGCGTTTCGTGATTAACAACACGCCGGTGCGCGCCGCGGTCCAGGGGCTATGGCGTTGGTACGGCATGGACATCGCCGTCACCGACTCCACCAAGCTCGACACGCCGATCTCGATTGACGTCGCGCTCGAATCTTCACAGGGTGCGATCGCCGCGATTGAGACGGCGGCTGGCCTCAAGTTCGAGTGGGTCGAAGGCAAGATGACGTTCCAGCCCACGGCCGCGCCGCGCGGACGCTAAGCATGATGCTCCCGCTGCGCTGCCGTGCAGTCCTCGCGCTCGCCTGTGCGATTGTCCCAGGAGCGCTCGGTGCGCAACGTGTCTCGGGAACGATTCAGCTTCCCGGCGGTGCGGCGGGGGGCGGCGGCATCCTGCTCGTGGCGATGGATTCCACTGGTGCCGAGGTCGTGCGCGCCGTCACGAGTGACGATGGGCGATACGCTCTTCCGTTGCCGCGTGCGGGCAAATGGCGGATTGAGGCGCAGCGCGTCGGATTCACGCGGACGGTAATCGTGGACAAGGAGATCGCCGGCGGCGAGGCGATCATCCTCGACGTTCCGGTTGGAACGGGCGTGACGGACCTCCCCCCGCGTGGCGCGACCCCGCCGGCGAGCTGCGGCGGCGGCCTCGATGCGCAGCGCTACGTGGCGATTCTGCTCAACGAGATGAACAAAGCCCTGACGGCATCGCAGTTGGCCGCGGGGCGTCAGGGCGTTTCGGCGCGGTGGGCGGTGACGAATCATCGGCTCGCCTCTAATGGGCGCGATACCTCGCGCTATTCCATCGCGCGTCGGGCGGGCAATCCAATGTCCGCTTTCGGCACGCCGGTTCAGCAAGAACTGCAACGCTCCGGATACGTCGTGCTCGCGGGGACAGATCGACTTTTCCGCGGGCTCGATCTCGCTAGCCTGCTCTCCCCCTGGTTCACCGACGCCTACTGCTTTACCGCACGAGAGGGGGATGCGACGGCGTTTATCCTCTCGTTCGCGCCACGCCGCCCGCGTCGCGAGATCGTTGATATCTCCGGCGAGCTCAAATTCGCGCGTGCGTCGCTCGAACTCCAATCGATCGATTACCTGTATCAAGGGCTCGCGCCGGACGAGGACAAGCATCAGGGAGGCGGTCACATCTCGTTCGCGCGGGCGATTGGCGGCTCGTGGCTGGTCGCCGACTGGTTCATCCGATTCCCGCAGGTCGGCTACATGGAGATTCAGGGAATCCGTGGGCAGGACCGCGCGCGCACGATGCAGGCCGACGTGATGGGCCACGAGATTCTCGCGTGGCGCACGACCGCGCTCGTCGAGGGCACGCGTCGCATCTACATCCGCGATGCCATCGATGCGGCGGGAGCGCAGGGAGCGCTGCGGACCTCCTGCATCGAGCGAGTTATCACGACCCCAGTTGGAGCGGTCCGCGGCCGCATCACGCTCGACGGACGTCCGGTCTCTGCTGCGCGCGTCGTTGCCACGTGGCGCATCGCGCTCGACATCGGCGGCGAGATTCCGCTCTGGCGCGATGAGATCCGCGAGACCTCGACCTCCTCGCGCGGCGAGTGGGCGCTCTGCGATCTGCAGGCCGGCCAAACGGTCGAGCTTGCGTGGGAAGTGATGGGACGCCGTACGACGTCGCTGGTGAAGATCGAGCGCGATCAGATCATAACCGTCGGCGACGACGGCAAGCCCGTTACCGCGCCGTAGCCCTTCGTTCGTCGCGGGCGATGTCGAGGCCCGCGAACACGGGCATATCGTTCCCAGCCATTCGCCCCATCGGAATCAGTGACCCGGGCGGTATTCGCGCTCGAGCATCGCACGCTGTGCTGCTTCCGTGAATGGAACCGGCTTCAATCGATTCGTCGCAAACAGGAGCATCTGATCCGTCGCATGCGCACTCCCTGGCCGTCCGAGTGCTGTGCCGAACGGCTGGGCGCTGGTTGAGCGGACCTCGCCCATCGCGTCCCACTCCACGAGCATGATGAACGAGTCGCCGGCGGTGCCTCCGTAGCGGCCATCGCGCTGCGGTTGCGTGTGCACCGCACGGAGCACATCCGGCCCGCCATTCCCGATCGGCACGTCGCGCCCATC
>JAYTDH010000183.1:0-2558 GCA_043736095.1 Gemmatimonas sp. | reverse complement strand
CGTTGCCCATCGCGAATGAAGCCTTGGATGTTGGGGAGCGCGGCGTTGTAGTTGGGATAGACGCGATTCCAACTGCTCACACCGGGCGCGACCCAGGTTTCCATTCCGGCATCGCGGAATGGTTTGAGCATACGATCGAAGCCCGATCGTGCGCCGTACTCCCAGCTCACCGCGATCATGTTCGTGGGGAGGGAGCGCACGAGATCAGGATGCGACATCGCAATGTCGCCCCAGAAGAGATACTTCTTGCCGGGGCGTTGAATCGTGGTGACGATGTCGCGCAGATAGTTCAGATAGACGGGACCGATGCCGGCGGAATCCACGGCGGGCTTAGTGCGGCCTTTGCCGAGCTCGAAGGTCTCGTCCGCGCCGATATGCACGAACGGCGACGGGAAGAGCGAATCGATCTCGGCGAAGATGCCGCGCGTGAACTCGAGCGAGCCACGCTGTCCGGGGGCGAGTACGTGACCGTGGACTGTTTCGGCGAGACCGGCGTAGAGCTCGAGCTTGAGGGCGTGATGCAGATGCCCAAACGTTTGCTGCTGCGGAATAATCGTGATGTGATAGTTCGTGGCGTAGGCCACGAGTTCGCGCACATCGTCGCGCGACATCGCGCCGCCGGGGGGAGCGATGATCGGCTGCGAGGCGAAGGCGAGGGTGTGCTCGAAGTAGATCGAGAGCGCGTTGATCTTGAAGGCGGCGAGGGTGCGCACTTGGCGCTTCTGGTACTCGAGCGTGGGGACGGGGCCACGCGAGATATCGTCTTGCGCGCCGCGCCAACGCATCGCGGGCCAATCGCGAACCACCGCGGGTTGAATGGTCGCGCGTTCACCGCCGCCGGTGACGAGTTGCTTGAGCGACTGCAGTCCATAGAAGACGCCGGCGGCGGTGTGACCGATGACGGTCGCGCCCTCGGCGTCGGCGACGAGGACGTAGCCCTCGTCGCGCATGGTGGAATCGAAGGCGACGTTCATGCGAGTGAGCAGTCGCTGCGCGGCATCGGAGTTGGCGCGGAGGAGCGTGACGTGCCACCCGCGATGCGTGTTGGTGACGGAGGCGGTGAGATCGCGCTCGCGCATGGCGGTGGCGAAGTCGAGCGCGGCGTGTCGGTCGTCGGCGTTGGCGCCGGGTTCGACGGTGACTTCGCCACGGAGCGCGACGGGGGCGCTGTGGCGGAGGAGCTCTCGCGGGGCGGGGAGGATGCGCGGGGCGGGCGCGGTGGATGCGCTCGGCGCGGGAGATGCTTGCGCGGGCAGGGTATGGGGGGAGATTGCGGCCCCGGCGAGAATCCCCAGAGCACAGACATGTTCCTGCGCGCGCCGAAGCGCGACGGTCAAAGAAAGGCGCATGGGCAGAATGTAATGATTGCGGTCGGAGGAGCGGCGGGGCTTATCCTGGTCAGATGATAGACCGTGTCCGGGGTGGCGACGACGTGGTTGCCAAAGTAGCTACTGGTAGCTACTTTGAAGACATGAAAGTCGTCGGGATAAAAGTCCTCAAGAACAAGCTGAGCGAGTACGTGAAGCTCGCGGCAGCGGGGGAGCGCATCCTCGTCACTGACCGTGATGAGGTTGTGGCGGAGTTGGTGGCGCCGCGGAAGGATCCCGATCCCAACATGGATGATCCCTGGTGGGCGGAGCAGGTGCGGCGCGGGATTATCACGCCGGCGACTGATACCAGTTGGCGTCCGCCCCAGCATGATCGCCCGCCGTTGCCCGGACCGAGCATTCTCGAGACCCTCGAGGAGATGCGCAAGGATAGTTGGGAGCCGTGATCTATCTCGAGTCTTCTGTAGCCCTCGCCGAGCTGCGGGGCGAAGCGCGGCGTCCTCCGCCAGAGTTCTGGAACGAGGGTTTCGTCTCGAGCCGTCTGTTGCAGTACGAAGTCTGGGTGGTCGCTCACGCGCGCGGTATCGGGGAGCAACTCGCGCCCCTGATTGGCTCGATGATTCGCCGCGTCGCTCTCGTGGACATGGTCCCGGAAGTGCTCGAGCGCACGCGATCGCCGATGCCAGTTCCAGTACGCACACTCGACGCGATCCACCTCGCGACGCTCGACTATCTGCACCGTAGCAAACGCCCCGCCACGCTCGCGAGCTACGACCAGCGTCTGCTCACGGCAGCGCGCGCGCTCGGCTTCAAGACCATCGAGCCCTAGCCGCGCGCGAGGTACCAGCGGCGCGGCACAAGCCTACCGCGTACTCGGCCCCAGATACCTATCGAGCCACGCCAGCGCCTCGGTGATAATCATCGTGCGCGGCACCGAGTGGCCTCCCTTGAACACCACGTGCTTCTTCTGCGCCGCCGGGGTGCCGAGCGTGGCCAAGAAGGGACGCTGCGAAGTCTCGAGCGGGAAGTAGTGATCGAACTCCCCGTTGAGCATCAGCACGGGGATATGCACACGCGGCAGGAAGTTGAAGGGATCCGACTCGGGGCGCGGGCGTTCCATCTTGAGGCCAGCCACTGAGAGCACCGCGACCTTAAAGCGCGGATCCGTGGCGAGTATGATCGGCGCCATGCGCCCGCCGAAGCTATAGCCATAGTACGCGATGCGAGCGG
>JAYTDH010000182.1:0-16836 GCA_043736095.1 Gemmatimonas sp. | reverse complement strand
CGCGTGGTGATTGCGCAGGGACTCCTCGCGCGACCCCGATTGCTCTGCCTCGACGAACCCTTCGCTTTCTGTGGACCTGCTGAGCGCATCGAGGGAATGGCGTTGCTCCGCCGACTCGCGGAGCGCGGACATCCGGAGCGCGGACATCCGGAGCGCGGTCTCGCGGGGCTTGAAAGTGCGCACGGTCTCGCCATCGCCATCGCTGGCCGCGATGGTGACGCCTGTGGCGGACAGGGCACGGCGGACCGCGTGCTGCGGCTCCACGAGGGCCGCATGGCGGATACGCCTGCTCCGCGCCGCACGGTTCTTGAGTTGATGGTGCCGAGCGCCGAGGATGCAATGGCGCGATTGCTACCGCGGTTGCCGAGTGTGTGGCGGCGTGGGCGACGGGTGCGCGTGCCGCTGAGCGGAACATCGGCGGAGGCGGTGCTGGCGCTCTGCCGCGACGCCGGTGTGCAGGTGCGCGGGTCGCGCGTGGCGGAGGAACCGATGGGCGCGCGGGCCCAGCGCGAGGGCACGGAGTCGTTGCCGCCTGCGGAGCCGTTGCCGCCTGCGGAGCCGTTCCGGTAGCTTTGCAGGATGCCGGAGTTCCGTCTCTACAACACGATGTCGCGCACGCTCGAGGCCTTTGCGCCTGCGGACGGCGACACGGTGCGTCTCTACACGTGCGGGCCGACCGTTTATAACCCTGCGCACCTGGGCAACTTCCGCACCTTCCTCTTTGAGGATCTGATGCGGCGCGTCATCCGATTGCGCGGATGGAAGTTGATCCAGGTGATGAACCTGACGGACGTCGATGACAAGATCATCATCCGCGCCTCGCAACAGGGGAAGACGATCACCGAGGTGACGGATCCAATCGTTGAGATCTTTCACGCGGACCGCAAATACCTGCGCATCGAGGATGCGGAGCATTATCCGCGCGCGACGGCGTATATCCCCGAGATGATTGCGTTGGTGGCGCGGTTGATTGCGAACGGCGTGGCCTACGTGGCGGATGACAAGAGCGTGTACTTCGCGATTAGGAAGTTCGCGGGCTACGGGCGGCTCTCGCGCCTCGACACGCGCGAGATCCAGAGCGGCGCGCGGGTGTCGCAGGACGAGTACTCGAAGGAGAACGCGCAGGACTTTGCACTCTGGAAGTCCGCGAAGCCGGAGGACGAAGCGTGCGGCGCGGCGTGGGACTCACCGTGGGGGCGCGGGCGTCCTGGGTGGCATCTCGAGTGCTCGGCGATGGCGATGGCAATCCTCGGCGAGACGCTCGATCTGCACGCGGGGGGCGTCGACTTGGTGTTCCCACATCATGAAGATGAGATCGCGCAGAGCGAAGCGGCGACGGGCAAGGAGTTTGCGCGGTACTGGTGCCATGGGGAGTTCTTGCTGACCGATGGCGCGAAGATGGCGAAGCGCGTGGGGAATGTGCAGAACGTTGCGGGGCTCAAGGAAGCGGGGATCAGCGGCGCGGCGGTGCGGCACTTCGTGTTCAGCACGCACTATCGCAAGCAACTGAATCTGAGCGGCGATGCGCTCGAAGGCTCCGTGGAAGCGGTGCGTCGGATCGGCGATTTCGCGGCGCGCCTCGATGCGGCGAAGGGAGGCACGCGCGGTCTTGAGGATGCGGCGGATCGGCTCGAGACGGCGGTGCGCACGGCGTTGTTCGAGGATTTGAATGCGCCAGAGGCGATGGGGGCGCTGTTTGAGTTCGTGCGCGCCGCCAACAAGGAGCTCGATGCGGGCGGGGCCGAGGCGGCCGCGCTGCGTCGCGCGAGGGAGGTGTTCGAGATGGTGAATGGCGTGTTGGATCTGGTGCCGGATGCCGTGGAAGCGGACGCCGAGCTGGCGTCGTGGGTGGAGCAGCAGATGCAGGCGCGGAAAGATGCGCGCGCGCGTCGCGATTTCGCGGCGGCGGACGCGATCCGTGCGGCGTTGGACGAGAAGGGAATCGTGATTGAGGATACGCCAACAGGGACGCGGTGGAAGTCAGGGAGATAAGGGTGGGCGGGCAGATTTTCCTTGCCTCGGCTGATTGACCGTCCCTCTGGGGCTGACTATCCTTCTTTGCTCGCGTTGGACATGTCGTGTTCGCTGACGTAGCTCAGCTGGTAGAGCACCCGATTTGTAATCGGGCGGTCGCGAGTTCGATTCTCGCCGTCAGCTCTGAGTGGCGGATGGTCAACGGAGTTAGGGTGGGGTACCCAAGTGGCCAACGGGAGCAGACTGTAAATCTGCCGGCTTATGCCTTCGAAGGTTCGAATCCTTCCCCCACCATGATGAGGATGAAGGATCGAGGGGGAGGGAAGAAGGGGAAGGGCGAGGGGGGAGGGGGGAGGGGGAGGAGAAGGGTGCTGGATTTGCTGGTGAGTGTGCGGGAGTAGCTCAGCTGGTAGAGCGCAAGCCTTCCAAGCTTGATGTCGCGGGTTCGAGCCCCGTCTCCCGCTCTTTGTACGACGCAGGACCGACGTTGCACGCATAGCTCAGTCGGTAGAGCACATCCTTGGTAAGGATGAGGTCACCGGTTCGATCCCGGTTGCGTGCTCTGACAGCAGCGGTAAGCCGTAAGTTGTAAGCTGAGAGAGGGGGCGCGGATCCTTGGATTCGCGCCCTTTTCGTTTGAGCGCGCCCTTGCAGCGTAGAGCATACAGCTCATCGCTGCAGTCGTTGGTTGGCAGTGGGGAGTCGTAAGTCCCACCCCATCGGACCTGACACAAAATCGGACTTTGTTCGGTTTCAGGGGCCATCCGACACTCGGCTCCCTTCGTGCCTTCGTGGTGAACGCCTCCCCAAAAAGGCTACGCCCCGCACGGAAATGGTGATTGGAGCGGGACTTGCAAGCAGGGGGTGCCCCATCTACCTTTGAAGGCTCGCCGCCTTGCGCCCTGTCTGGGGGTAAGGTGGCCCGGCGCGTCCTCTTTGACGCGCCTGCGAACCGATCTGACCAGAGAGTGACCGATGCCGCGTGACAAGATCATCCTCGCGTGCAGTGACTGCAAGAATCGCAACTACTTCACCACCAAGAACAAGCGCCTGCACCCTGAGCGCGTCGAGTGGAAGAAGTACTGCCCGCGTTGCAACAAGCACGTCGTCCACAAGGAGACGAAGTAAGTGGCCGGCGAAGTCGTGACCACCACGCCCAACCTTCCTGCTCGCGTTGTCGGCTTCTACAACGAAGTCATCGTCGAGATGAAGAAGGTGACGTGGCCAGAACGCCCCCAGGTTGTGCAGCTCTCGATTGGTGTAATCGGGATCTCGCTCTTCGTGGGCTTGGTAATCTGGCTCCTCGACCTGCTCCTGCAGGCCGTCTTGGTTCGCGGCATCCCGTCGCTCTTCGGAGCCTAAGACGTGACCCATCGCTGGTACGCCGTCCAGACCACGTCTGGGCATGAGAACAAGGTGCGCACCCTGATCCAGCGCAAGATCGATGCGGATCAGGCGGCGGCGGAAGAGCGGCGCATCCGGCAGGCGCTGGTCCCGGCCGAGCAGGTGGTCGAAATCAAGAATGGCAAGAAGGTCACCGTCGATCGCAAGGTCTACCCGGGCTACGTGCTCGTGGAGATGGCGCTGTCCGAGGACACGCTGCACCAGATCAATGCCCTTCAGGGCGTGATCAAGTTCGTCGGCACGAAGGACCGCGAACCGCAGGCGCTGCGGGATGACGAAGTGAAGCGCCTATTGGGCATCGCGATCGAAGAAGAAGCTGCTGCGCCGAAGGAGGAGATTCCTTTCCTTATCGGACAGGCGGTGGCGATCACGGACGGACCGTTTACGGATTTCAATGGAACGGTTGAGGACGTGATTCTGGATAAGGGGAAGGTGCGAGTGAGCGTCAGTTTGTTCGGTCGCCCGACTTCGGTTGAGTTGGACTACTTGCAGCTCAAAGGACATTAGGCAGCAGTTGTGAGTTGGTAGTTGTCGTAAGGCCCTTGCGCGGGGCGGGCGGAGTTCACGCCGAGGAGCGCACCGACGGATACCACAACGTCGTTAAACACACCGTGGGAGTCAGCGCGCAACGCCAGCTCGGCCCCTCGGCCGACGCCCGTCGCCGCTCCACGTACCTAGTGAGGAAGTAATGGCCAAGAAGGTGACTGGTTTCGTCAAACTGCAGATCCCTGCAGGCAAGGCGAATCCGGCCCCGCCGGTCGGCACCGCGCTCGGTCCGCAGGGAATCAACATCATGGCGTTCTGCAAGGAGTTCAACTCCAAGACGCAGGGTCAGGATGCAATTCTCCCGGTCGAGATCACGATTTTTGCCGACAAGTCCTTCACGTTCATCCTGAAGACGCCGCCTGCGGCGTTCCTCGTCAAGCGCGAGGCCGGGATCGAGAAGGGTTCTGGTCAGCCGAACCGCAACAAGGTCGGCTCGATCAGCAAAGCGCAGGTCCGGAAGATCGCTGAGCTCAAGATGCCCGACCTCAATACCGATTCGCTCGAGTCCGCCATGGCGATGATTGCCGGCGCTGCTCGCTCGATGGGTGTGGAGGTGAAGGGATGAAGGCACACGGCAAGAAGTACCGCGCTGCCGCGGCGAAGATCGACACCGCGTCGCAGCACACCCCGAAGACCGCGCTCGAGGCTGTGAAGACGGCCGCGTTCGCGAAGTTCGATGAGACGGTCGAGGTCGCGGTTCGCCTCGGCGTCGATCCGCGTCATGCCGACCAGGTCGTGCGTGGCACGGTTGTGCTCCCCGCCGGCACTGGCACCACCGTTCGCGTGCTCGTCATCGCCGTCGGCGATAAGGCGCGTGAAGCGGAGGCCGCTGGCGCCGATTTCGTCGGCTCTGAGTTCATCCAGAAGATCAAGGATGGCTGGACCGATTTCGACGTCATGATCGCCACGCCCGACCAGATGGGTCAGGTCGGTCAGCTGGGCCGCGTGCTCGGCCCCCGTGGTCTCATGCCGAATCCGAAGGCCGGCACCGTCACGTTTGATGTGGCGCGCGCGGTCAAGGAAACGAAGGCGGGCAAGATTGAGTTCCGCGTCGACAAGGCCGGCAATGTGCAGGCCGCGATCGGCAAGGTGTCGTTCGGGCTCGACGCGTTGGAATCGAACTTCACGGCCTTCATGGAGACGATCATTCGCTCCAAGCCGTCCGCCTCGAAGGGCGTGTACGTCCGCACTGTCGCCGTGAGCTCGACCATGGGCCCTGGCGTTCGTATCGACACCAACCCGTACCGGTAACCCACGATGAAGCGATCCGACAAGGAACAGCTCGTCGCCGACTTGAAGGCCAAGCTCGCGGGCGCCGATGCGGTCTATTACACCGACTTCACGGGACTTAACGTGAAGCGGATGACGGAGCTCCGCCGCCGCTTCCGCAAGGCCGGCGTGGAGTATGTCGTCATCAAGAACACCCTCGCGTTGCGTGCGGTGAACGAGGCTGGGATGATCGGCCAGGCCCTCAAGGGCCCGACGGGCGTTGTGGTGGCGAAGGATGCCATCGCGGCGGCCAAGCTGCTGACCGACTTCGCGAAGGAGAACGACGCGAAGCCGAGCGTGAAGGGCGGCCTCTACGAGGGCGTCTCGATCGATGCAGCCACGGTCAAGAAGCTCGCGTCGCTCCCGACGCGTGAAGAAGCGCTCTCGATCCTCGTTGGCACGTTCAACAGCGTGCTCTCGATGTTCGCGCTCGCCATGGAAGCCCGTAAGACGCAGCTCGAAGGAACGAACTGATCCCCCAGGCGTCTGCCTGATCACAAACGCCCCAGGTCCTGAATCCTGGGGGAACACTTTTGGAGATTTACAACAATGGCAAACACGACCCTTTCGAAGGACGAGATCCTCGAGGCGATCGGCAACATGTCGGTCATCGAGCTCGCGGACCTGATCGAAGCGTTTAAGACGAAGTTCAACGTGACCATCGCGGCCGTCGCCGCGGGTGGCGCTGGTGGTGGCGCGGCCGCCGCGGTCGTTGAGGAGCAGACGGAATTCGACGTCATCCTCAAGGAAGTCGGCGCAAAGAAGATCCAGGTCATCAAGGTGGTGCGCGAGCTCACCGGCCTGGGCCTGAAGGAAGCGAAGGACCTCGTGGACGGCGCGCCGCAGACGGTGAAGTCCGGCGTCTCGAAGGACGAGTCCGCGACGGTCAAGGCCAAGCTCGAGGCCGAAGGCGCGGTCGTCGAGATCAAGTAAGGGCGAAAGGCTTGAGCGGTCGCCGGCGGGTTCTCCCGTCGGCGCCCCTCCTGACCTCTCACTCTTACTTGGTCCTGACATGCTGTCACTGCTCCACCCGCAATACATCTGAAGCTCCTCTCGCCTCGCTCCGGACGGCTCCTCCGTCCGGCGGCGTGGCGGTTTTCGCCTGTCTACGGGCGCAGCCCGGGTTGCCATGATCACTCAGATCTCCTTCGGAAAGCTCGAGCACGGCATGCAGATGCCGCACCTGCTCGACATCCAGACGCAGGCCTTCCAGTCGCTCCTCCAGCTCGACGCCGCGGCGCATGACCGCGAAGACGTCGGACTCGAGCGCGTCTTTAAGGATCTCTTCCCCATCTCGGACGTTCACGAGAACTTCTCGTTGGACTTCAAGCGCTACACCCTCGGCGAGCCGAAGTATTCGGTCGAGGAATGCATCGAGCGCGACATGACCTACTCGGCGCCGCTCAAGGCGACGCTGGTGCTGACGGTCTATGAGGAGAACCCGGTCGACGGGAAGAAGCGCCTCAAGAACCAGATCGAGAAGGAGGTCTATCTCGGTGAGCTGCCGTTGCTCACGCCGCTAGGCACCTTCGTTATTAATGGCGCCGAGCGCGTCATCGTCTCGCAGCTGCACCGGTCGCCCGGCGTGGTGTTCGAAGAGAGCACGCATCCGAACGGACAGCGCCTGATCTCCTCGCGCATCATCCCGTTCCGCGGCTCGTGGGTCGAGTTCACGGTCGACATCCATGATGTCGTCTTCGTGCACATCGACAAGAAGAAGAAGTTCCCGGCGACGGCGCTCCTCCGCGCCTTCGGCTACGGGAGCAACGCGGACATCTATCGCCTGTTCTTCGGCGAGCGTGAGCTTGACCTCACGAAGCGTAAAGAAGGTCGCGACCGCGAAGTCATAGGCGCAATCATCGCGCAGGATATCGAGCTCGCCGGCGAGGCATCGGATCCGGATGCGCCGAAGCTCAAGACCAAGAAGGCCCGCGCCGAGCGCGATCGCCTCGAGGCCGTGTTGCTCGTCAAGCAGGGCGACGAGCTGACGGAAGAGGTGTTCAACCGCCTCCGCCGCCAGAAGATCGACAAGATCAAGGTCTTTGCGTCGTATCAGTCTGTCGATCTCCGCGAGGAGCTCGACGCATTCGAGCGCGGCGATCGTACGAGCGCGCGATCGATCGCGATGGATGTGATGGACCCGTCGACGGGCGAGGTAATCGCCGAGACAGGGCAGCCGCTCAACATCACGATGGCGAAGCGCCTGCGGAAGCACGAGGTGACAAAGGTCTCCTGCTTCGTGGCCTCGGGTCGTGCCGAGTCGATGCTCGTCAAGAACACGATGGCGAAGGATCCGACCGATCCGTCGAAGCTGACGCCCGAGGCGCGGAAGAAGCTCGGCGTGGCCGAAGGCGATGACGCCGGCGCCGGCGAGGCGATGGCGCTGAGCCAGATCTACTCGCTGCTCCGTCCTGGCGACGCACCGAACAAGGAGACGGCGAAGCAGGCGCTCGAGCGTCTGTTCTTCTCCCCCAAGCGCTACGATCTCGGCCGCGTGGGGCGCTACAAGATCAATCAGCGCCTGCACCTCAACGCACCGGCAAATAAGACCGTCCTCAGCACTGAGGACTTTATCGCGATCATCCGCTACCTCGTGGAACTCCACGAAGGCCGTGGCCATGTGGACGACATCGACCACTTGGGCAATCGTCGTATCCGCTCGGTCGGCGAACTTATTGCCAACCAGTTCTCCGTTGGCCTCTCGCGCATGGCGCGGCTGGTCAAGGAGCGCATGAGCATCAATCAGGACAGCGAGAAGATCTCGCTCGATGATCTCGTGAATGCCCGTACCGTCTCGGCGGTGATTCAGGCGTTCTTCGGGTCGTCGCAGCTCTCGCAGTTCATGGACCAGACCAATCCGCTCGCCGAGCTGACGCACAAGCGCCGGTTGTCGGCCCTCGGACCGGGCGGCCTGACGCGCGAGCGCGCGGGCTTCGAAGTCCGTGACGTGCACTACTCGCAGTACGGGCGCATGTGCCCGATCGAAACGCCAGAAGGACCGAACATCGGTCTGATCACGTCGTTGGCGTGCTTTGCGCGCGTCAATGACCTCGGCTTTGTCGAGACGCCGTACCGCGTCGTGAAGAACGGTAAGGTGACGAAGGAGATCGCTTGGCTCGATGCGAACCGCGAAGAAGAGGCCGTGATCGCGCAGGCGAATGCGCGCCTCAACGAGGACGGCTCGTTCATCGACGAGATGGTGCTCAGCCGTCAGCAGGGTGACGTGCCACTCGTGCTGCCGAGCCGGATTGACTACATGGACGTGGCGCCGGAGCAGCTCGTGTCGATTGCGGCCGCGCTGATCCCGTTCCTCGAGCACGACGACGCGAATCGCGCGCTGATGGGCTCGAACATGCAGCGTCAGGCTGTGCCGCTCTTGAATCCGCAGACGCCGCTGGTGGGCACCGGACTCGAGGAGAAGGTGGCGGTGGACTCGGGCGCGGTGATTCTTGCCAAGCGTGCGGGCATCGTGTCGCGCGTGACGGCCGATGAGATCATCGTCGACGCCGGCGCAGGGAAGGGCGTGAAGGAGGCCGACGCGCCACTGCAGCGCTTGAACTCGCAGGATCGCTACAAGCTCCGCAAGTATCGCCGTACGAACCAGGACACGGCGCTGAATCAGCGTCCCCTTGTTCGCACCGGCCAGAAGGTCAAGGAAGGGGACGTATTGGCGGATGGCGCCGGGACGCAGTTCGGCCAGCTCGCGCTGGGCTCGAACGTGACCGTCGCGTTCATGCCGTGGTACGGCCACAACTTCGAGGACGCGATCGTGTTGAGCGAGCGTCTGGTGAAGGACGACGTGTATTCGTCGATCCACATCCAGGAGCACGAGCTACATGTCCGCGACACGAAGCGTGGACAGGAAGAGATCACGCGCGAAATCCCGAACGTCTCGGAAGAGTCGTTGGTGGATCTCGACGAACGCGGCATTGTCCGCATCGGCGCGCATGTGCGTGCGGGTGACATCCTCGTCGGCAAGATCACGCCGAAGGGTGAGACCGAGCTCTCGCCAGAAGAGAAGCTGCTCACGGCAATCTTCGGTGAGAAGGCCAAGGATGTGAAGGACTCGTCGCTCAAGGTGCCGCCGGGCGTCGAAGGCGTGGTCATCGACGTGAAGATCTTCTCACGCATCGAGGACCCGGTCGTCGAGAAGGACCGCGGTGAGCGGATTGGCGATGTACGCCGCCTCGAGGGTGAGGAGAAGGTGCGCGTGAATGACGTGCGTGATGAAGAGATCAAGGCGTTGCTCGTGGGCCAGAAGGTCTCCCTCGCGCTGCAGAGTGGCACGGTGGAGGAGTCGATTCCCGCGGGGACGACGCTCACCAACGAGATTCTGCGCGACCTGCGTCTCGCCACACTCGACCTGAAGACGTTCCGCGTCGAGAACAAGAAGACCAACGAAGAAGTCCGCCACATCATCGACGCCGCCAACGACGTGAAGGCGAAGATCGAAGAGCGCGCGGAAATGCGCATTGACCAGATCCTCAAGCCAGATGAGCTGCCCCCGGGCGTCATCCAGCTCGTGAAGGTTTATCTCGCCGAGAAGCGCAAGATCTCGGTGGGCGACAAGATGGCCGGCCGCCACGGCAACAAGGGTATCGTGGCCCGCATCGTGCCTGAGGAGGATATGCCGTTCCTCCCGAACGGTACGCCGGTGGACATCGTGCTCAACCCGCTGGGCGTTCCCTCGCGCATGAATGTCGGTCAGATCCTCGAGACGCACCTTGGGTGGGCGGCGAAGATCCTCGGCTTCTACGCGAAGACCCCGGTGTTCCAGGGCGCGACGGAGAAGGAAATCGGGTTGGCGCTGCGTATGGCCGGCCTCGAGCTCGTGAAGAGTGCGCTGGCACTTGAGACTCCGACGGCGCACTTCACGCCTGAGGAGTTGCGCACGGTGCTCGACGACCTGCGCCCGGACATCGCCCATGCCGACAAGGTCGAGCTGATGGCGGATGCATCAGTGAACGACCTCAACGGCCGCGGGATGGGACCGGTGAGCAAGGCGGTCTATGGTCGCACGTTCGACTTCCTCGTGGCGTCGGCGAAGGAGCTGGCGGCACGGGAGCGCGCGGCGACACTGCACGCGATCGCGTACAACAGCACTGAGCCGGAGATGGATGCGGCGGTGATTGTGAAGGGCAACTTGAAGAAGGCTGGCAAGGAACTCGAGAAGCGTGCGGGGCTCGATGACGCCGCACTCCTCGAAGCAATGGGGCGTCCGGCGTTGGCCGCGATGCTTGGCAAGAAGAGCGATGCCGACGTGGATGCGGCGGCGAAGGAGCTGTTGCTCGCGGGCGGCATGCAGCCGGGTGGCAAGATCCATCTGCGCGACGGTCGTACGGGCGAGAACTTCACCAACCCGGTGACGGTCGGTCAGGTCTACATGCTCAAGCTCAGCCACTTGGTGGACGACAAGATTCACGCTCGGAGCATCGGACCGTACAGCCTCGTCACGCAGCAGCCGCTGGCGGGCAAGGCGCAGTTCGGCGGTCAGCGCTTCGGTGAGATGGAAGTGTGGGCGCTCGAAGCGTATGGCGCCGCGCACACCCTGCAGGAGATCCTGACGGTCAAGTCGGACGACGTGAGTGGCCGTAGCCGCGTCTACGAGGCGATCGTGAAGGGTCAGAATCTTCCGGAGCCGGGCACGCCGGAGTCGTTCAACGTGCTCGTGAAGGAATTGCAGGCGTTGGGCATCCACGTCACGATGGATTCGCATGCCGAAGGCGGTCACGCCGGCATCTCGTCCCCCTTCGGCCCTGGCAGTGAGGAATAATCGATGATCGACTTCCGTAGTGTCCGTGAGAAGAGCGCTTCGGCGTTCGACTATATCCAGATTCGTATCGCCTCGCCCGACGAGATTCGTGGCCCCCGTGACCCCAAGGAGCGCGAGCGGCTGGAGATGGCCGGTCTGCGTTCGTGGTGGTCGTGGGGTGAGGTCACGAAGCCCGAAACCATCAACTACCGCAGCTTCAAGCCGGAAAAGGACGGTCTTTTCTGCGAGCGCATCTTCGGTCCGGTAAAGGACTGGGAGTGCCATTGCGGCAAGTACAAGCGGATCCGCTATCGTGGCGTGATCTGCGATCGTTGCGGCGTCGAAGTGACGCTGAGCAAAGTGCGTCGCGACCGTATGGGCCATATCGAATTGGCCGTGCCGGTGGCGCACATTTGGTTCTTCAAGACGTTGCCGTCGCCGATGGGCAATCTCCTCGATCTCACGCTCCGTGATCTCGAGAAGATCATCTATTACAGCAACTACGTCGTGATCGATCCGGGGGCGCAGGAGGTCAAGATGAACGACCTCCTCGACGAGGAGCAGTTCCTCCAGCTCCGCATGAAGGCGAAGGAAGAGGGCGATAGCGCCTTCCTCGCCGACATCGGCGCGCCTGCGGCCCGCGAGCTGCTTCGCCGTCTCGATGTCGACAAGGTCGCCGAGGAACTGCGCGGCACTGTTGGCACCGAGCAGTCGCAGCATAAGAAGAAGTCGCAGCTCAAGCGCCTCAAGATCGTCGACGCGTTCCGCAACTCCGGTGATCACTCGGGCATTCGCAACAAGCCGGAGTGGATGATCCTCGACGTCGTGCCGGTGATTCCTCCCGATCTGCGGCCGCTCGTGCCGCTCGACGGTGGGCGCTTCGCCACGTCCGACCTGAACGATCTCTACCGTCGCGTCATCAATCGCAACAACCGCCTGACCAAGCTCATCTCGCATCGCGCGCCAGAAGTGATTCTGCGCAACGAAAAGCGTATGCTGCAGGAGTCGGTCGATGCGTTGTTCGACAACGGGCGTCGCTCCAAGGCCATTCGTGGCCGTGGCAAGCGTCCGCTCAAGTCGCTGTCCGACATGCTGAAGGGCAAGCAGGGCCGCTTCCGTCAGAACTTGCTCGGCAAGCGCGTGGATTACTCCGGTCGTTCGGTGATCGTTGTGGGCCCGGAGCTCAAGCTGCACCAGTGCGGTTTGCCGAAGGCGATGGCGCTGGAGCTCTTCAAGCCGTTCATCATCCATAAGCTGGTCGAGAAGGGCATCGCCGAGACGGTGAAGCGCGCCAAGAAGATCGTGGAGCGCGAGTCCTCTGAGGTGTTCGAGATTCTCGAAGAGATCATCCGCGACCATCCGGTGCTCCTCAACCGCGCGCCGACGCTTCACCGCTTGGGTATCCAGGCGTTTGAGCCGGTGCTGGTGGAGGGCAAGGCCATCCGCATTCATCCGCTCGTCTGCGCGGCGTTCAACGCCGACTTCGACGGTGACCAGATGGCGGTGCACGTGCCGCTCTCGTACGAGGCGCAGCTCGAAGCGCGCGTACTGATGCTGTCGTCGAACAACATTCTGAAGCCGTCCGACGGCCGCCCGGTGGCGGAGCCGTCGCAGGACATCGTGCTGGGCTGCTACTTCGCGACGAAGCAGCCGGCCGGGTTCGATGCGCTTGTGAAGGACGAGAAGGCGCAGCAGAAGCTCCGCTCGTTCGGTTCATCGGCCGAAGTCGAGATGGCGCTCGGGCTGAACCAGTTGATGGTGCAGACGCCGGTCCGTTACTTCGGCCGTACGCCCGAGGGCGAGCAGGCCTGGGTGACGACGACCGCTGGCCGCGTGCTGTTCGACGGCATTGTGCCGCCCGAGCTGCCGTTCCAGAATCGCGACATGAAGAAGAAGGCGCTGGGTGAGCTGGTGTTCGAGTCCTACCGCAAGGCGGGACTCGCCAGCACGGTCGCGTTCCTCGACCGCTTGAAGGAGTTCGGGTTCCGCAACGCGACGCGAGGTGGCGTGTCCATCTCGATCGAGGACCTCGAGATTCCGGCCGAGAAGGAGACGCTGCTCGAAGAGGCCACGCAGCGTGTGGCGCGCTTCCAGAAGGCGTACCAGACCGGCAACATCACCAATGGCGAGCGCTACAATAAGGTCATCGACACCTGGACGCACGCGAACAACGACATCGCCGATGCGATGATCAAGCGTATGCGCGAGTCGCAGGGTGGCTTCAATCCCGTGTTCATGATGTTCGACTCTGGCTCGCGTGGTTCGCGCGACCAGATCCGTCAGCTGGCCGGTATGCGCGGCCTGATGGCGAAGCCGCAGAAGAAGCTCACGGGCGGTATCGGCGAGATCATCGAGAATCCGATCAAGTCGAACTTCCGTGAAGGCCTTTCGGTGCTCGAGTACTTCTCGTCCACGCACGGCGCTCGTAAGGGTCTCGCGGACACGGCGCTCAAGACGGCGGACGCGGGTTATCTCACGCGTCGTCTCTGCGACGTCGCACAAGACGTGGTGGTGACCGAAGAGGATTGCGGCACCGTGATGGGCCTGGTGATTGGCGCGCTGAAGGAAGGCGAGGACATCATTGAGCCGTTGCACGAGCGCATTGTCGGGACGGTGGCCGCGGACGACGTGATGGATCCGCAGTTGCTGGACGAGGCGGGACGCCCGCAGCTGATCGTCGAGGCGGGTCATATGATCAACGAGGAGTCGGCGACCTCGATCGAAGATGCGGGAATCGAGACGGTGAAGATCCGCTCGGTGCTCACCTGCGAGGCCAAGCGTGGCCTCTGCCGGATGTGCTACGGCCGCAACCTGGCCACCATGCAGATGGTGGATCTGGGCGAGGCAGTCGGCATCATCTCCGCGCAGTCGATTGGCGAGCCGGGCACGCAGCTGACGCTGCGTACGTTCCACATCGGCGGCACCGCGGCGCGTATCGCGGAGCAGACGGCGCGGAAGTCGAAGGTGGCGGGCTTCGTGGAGCTCGGCGACCGCTTGGTGCACGTGACGAATCCGGAGAAGCAGGAGATCGTGACGTCGTACGAGGGCGAGCTGTATATCCGCGCAACCAAGGACAAGAACGCGCCGATCATGGCGCGCTTGCAGGTCCCGCTCGGCGCAATCCTGATGGTCGAGGATGGCGCGACGGTGTCGAAGGAGCAGGTCATCTTCACGTGGGATCCGTACACGAATCCGATTATCGCTGATGTCACCGGCGAGCTGCGGTTCGTGGATCTCGTCGAGGAAGAGACGGTGTCGGAGGAGCTCGACGAGCTCACCGGTCTCCGCCAGCGCGTGGTCATCGAAGACCGTGAGAAGCGCCTGCATCCGCATATCGAGATCTGGCAGACGAAGGGCGGAAAGGAGAAGAAGATCCGCGACTTCGTGATCCCGGTGGGCGCGCAGCTGATCATTCAGGACCGGGCCGAGGTGGCGGCCGGCCAGACGATCGCCAAGATCTCCCGCGAAGCGTACAAGACGCGCGACATCACGGGCGGCTTGCCGCGCGTGGCGGAGCTCTTCGAAGCGCGCAAGCCGAAGGATCCGGCGACGATCTCTGAGATTGATGGTGTTGTGAGCTTCGGCGAGATCAAGCGTGGCAAGCGCGAGGTCTTCGTGCAGCCGCTCGACCAAAGCAACTCGATTGACGAAAAGCAGGAGAAGCAGACGTACGAGATCGCGTCGGGCAAGCATCTCCGCGTGCACGAGGGCGACCGCGTGCGTGCGGGTGACCGTCTGTCTGAGGGTGCGGTGAATCCGCACGACATTCTGCGCATCAAGGGCCCGCGCGCAGTGCAGGAATACCTCCTCAATGAAGTGCAGGAGGTCTACCGACTGCAGGGCGTGAAGATCAACGACAAGCACATCGGCGTGATTGTGCGTCAGATGTTGCAGAAGGTGCGTATTGCCGACGCGGGGGACACGGAGTTCCTCGAGGGCGAGCATGTGGACAAGGCGGTGTTCCGCGATGCGAACGACAAGGCCAAGAAGAAGAAGGCCAAGCCGGCCGCGTCGGAGCCGTTGCTCCTCGGCATCACGAAGGCCTCGTTGACAACGCAGTCGTTCATCTCGGCGGCTTCGTTCCAGGAAACGACTCGCGTACTGACCGATGCCGCGATCCGCGGAGCCAAGGACAACCTCCTCGGCCTCAAGGAGAACATCATCATCGGCCACCTGATCCCCGCCGGCACTGGTATGTACCGGTACTCGGATGTGGACATGAATATCGAACCGCCGGCCACGCCGGTGGCAGAGTTCGCCGGGTTCGGGGCGTTGCCGGAGTCGTTCCTCTCGGCGCCTGCCGAAGCGGATGCGACGTTGCTGGCGCCGATGGTGGACGACGCGTAAAGCGTTTTCCACGAAGGCACTAAGGGCTTTTACCACGAAGACACGAAGGGCTCCGATGCGAGGCACGCATCGGAGCCCTTCGTGTCTTCGTGGTAAAGCTGTGATCTCCGAGTACGGCTGGCGGTGCACGCCGGCGGCCCCCACATTCTCGGGATGACTCCTTCGCCAATCCCCAAGCGCTCCGTCTGGAGTTGGATCCTCTACGACCTCGCCAACACCATCTTCTCGATGGGCGTGGTCTCGCTGTACTTCTCGCTCTGGGTGCGAGATGAAGTCGGCGCGGAGCGTGCCGACGCGGTCTACGGGATTATCACCGCCGTCTCGATGGGCATCATCTTCGTGATCTCGCCGCTGCTCGGGGCGATGACCGACCGCGCGCGCCGACGCATGCCGTTCCTCATCGTGAGTACGCTGCTCTGCGTCGGCTTCACGATGCTGATCGCGCGGAGCGGATACTGGGTCACGATGCTCGCCTTCATCTTCGCCAACGCGGCGTATCAGGCGGGGCTGCAGTTCTACGATGCGTTGCTGCCTGAGGTGACGACCGAGGAGAATCGTGGGCGCATCTCGGGAATCGGGGTGGGGATTGGCTACCTCGGCTCGTACTTCGCCGTGGGCATCGGATTCCTCCCGCAGTCGTCGGACAAGCCGTTCCTCTTCACGGCGATCGCGATCGCGTTCCTCGTGCTATCGATTCCCTGTTTCTTATTCGTGAAGGAGCGCGGGAATCCGAATCCACGGCCGGTATTCGGACTCGCGATGATCAGGGATTCCACTCGCGAGACGATCAAAACGTTGCGCGGTGGAAGTGAGTATCCGGGGCTGATCCGCTTTCTCGTGGGGCGCGTCTTTTACACGGACGCGATCAACACGGTCATCAGCATCATGACGCTGTACACCGTGAACGTGGCGGTCGCGACGGGGCTCTCGACCAAGGAAGGCGAGGGGAAGGCGCGCTTGATTATGCTCGCGGCGATTTCGTTCGCGGTCCTCGGCGGGTTCATGTGGGGGGCGATGGTGGATCGGATCGGGCCAAAGCGCACCCTCAATGCCGTGCTCTGGCTCTGGGTCGCGACCTTTATTGGCGCCTCGGCGGTCGGGCTCCTCGCGCTGCCGTGGGAGACGCTCTTCGTGGTGGCGTCGATGGCGGGCGTCGCGCTCGGTGGGGTCTGGAGCGCGGACCGGCCGTACATGTTGCGGCTCACGCCGCCGAGCCGGATCGGCGAGTTCTATGGCCTCTATGGGATGGTGGGGCGGTTCAGCGCCATCACCGGCCCGATCGTGTGGGCCGCGGTGACGTGGATTTGCATCGGGCAGCTGGGGATGAAGCCGGCGATGGGCCAGGGAATTGGCGTCCTGGTGCTGTTGAGCTTCATCTTCATCGCGCGCTGGATTCTGGGCCCGGTGAGGGATGAGCCGCGCGACTGGGAGGCGCTGGGGTCAGCGTCACGCTACGGGGCAATCACTTCGTAGCCCTGCATCGCGAGAATCGCGTGTGCCGAGGTCGCCGTGGTGGCGACCTTCACGAAGGGGAGGAGCTGGTC
>JAYTDH010000181.1:0-9509 GCA_043736095.1 Gemmatimonas sp. | reverse complement strand
CGCCTCTCGATTCGGCGAACGTCACGCTCGACATCCGAGCGATTGATCTCACCGTGCTGACAGGGCGTAGCGTCACGTGGACGTCGCTCGACACGACCGTCGCGCGCGTGAGCTCGCTCGGCAAAGTGACCGCAAGGTCCTACGGCGGCCCGACGCTACGCACGACCTCGATTGTCGTGGTAAGCGGTGCCGCCGCCGACACCGTGCCGGTTGAAGTGCTTCCCTTCGCCGTGGACCGCGTCATCGCGTTCCCCACAGCCGTCACGCTCACGCAAGGGGACTCTGCGCTGCTCATCGCGACGCTCGAGTCGGCCAACGGGGTCGTACTCAGCGGCCGCAGCGTCGTGTGGCTCTCGAGCGATACCGCGGTCGTGCAAGTCGACTCGACGACCGGTCGCGCGGCCGCTCGGCCATACGCCGGCCCAAGTGATCGCAACGCGCAGGTCGTCGTCTACAGTGAAGGAAAGGCCGATACCATCGCGGTCACGGTCACGCAGTTGGTCGCCGCGTCGGTCCTCGTCTCTCCCGCCTCAATCACGCTCCTTCCTGGCGCGCTCGACACACTCTCCGCGCTCGTGCGGACGGCGGGAGGCGACACGCTCGTAGGCTTCCCAACGACATGGACCGCGACCGACACGACGATTGCCCGCGTGAATGTCGAGGGCATCGTCACTGGGTCGTTCTATGTTGGGCCGAACATTCGGGAGTCGTCAATCATTGTCGCGCTTGGCGCGCTCGCCGACACCACGATCGTGCAGGTGCTACCGCTCGCTGTCGCGAGCGTCGGCATCACGCCGGACACTGGGACCGTGCTGCCGGGAGCGACTATCCAACTCGACGCGGTCGTGCGCGATGCCTCTGCGCTCTTCCTCACCGGGCGTCCTGTGGCGTGGAGTTCGCTTGATTCGAGCACCGCGGCCGTGAATGCGAGCGGACTCGTGACGGCGGCACCGTACGGTGGCGCGAACACGAATACCGTTCGGATTGTCGCTTCGAGTGCTGCCGCCGCCGACACCGTCACGCTGATCGTGCCGCCGCACGCTGCCGCGTGGGCGAGCGCAACGCCAGAAGCCCTGAGTTTCCAACCGCTCGATAGCACGACTCTCGCGGTCGAACTCAAGGCGCTCGACCTCACCGTCCTCACCGATCGACCGGTGCAGTGGTCGTCACTCGACACCACCGTCGCACGCGTGGACTCGATTGGGCGCGTGAGGGCGACGGCCTACAGTGGCCCGACGCGACGCACGACATCACTCCTCGTGACGAGCGGCGCGGCCGTCGATACAATCCCGGTCGAGGTGTTGCCGCTCGCTGTGGATCGAGTCATCGCGACCCCCACTGCGGTCACACTCTCGCCGCAGGATTCAACGACGCTCTCTCTCACGCTTGAGTCTGCTGGAGGTGTCACCCTCACGGCACGCGATGTACTCTGGCTCTCGAGCGATACGGCGATCGTCCGAGTGAGCGTCGGCGCCGTTGTGACCGCGCGTCCGTATGCAGGCGCGGTCGAGCGTTCGGCAGCTATTGTCGTCTACAGTGAGGCGAAGGCCGACACGGTGGCCATCACCGTGACGCCGCTCGTGCCGCGCAGCCTCGCGATTGCGCCCGATAGCATGAGCATCCTTCCTGGACAGCAATCGCCCTTCAGCGCCGTGGTGCGCGACTCCACCGGCATCGTGCTCACCGGATTCCCAGTCGTGTGGAGTTCGGCCGACACAACAATCGCTCGCGTGAATGTCGAAGGCATCGTCACGGGCTCCTTCTATGTCGGCCCTGCTGTGCGGACCACCACGGTCATCGCGGCGCTCGGCGCGTACGCGGATACCGTTCTCGTGCGCGTGCGGCCTCTGTCGAGCGACAGCGTGGCGGTCTTCCCGACGACGCAGATTCTCGCGCCCGCGCAGACGGTCGCGCTGTCGACGGTCATCCGCGACTCGACGGGGCTCTTCCTCACGGGCCGGCCCGTCACGTGGACCTCTTCGAATCTCGCGATCGCCACGGTTTCTGATAGCGGCGTCGTCACCGCGCTCACGTTGGGGACGATCATCATCAGCGCGGTGAGTGGCGATGCGATTGGTCAGTCGACGATCACGGTGCGTATGCCCGTGGAGACGATTGTCGTCACGCCGAGCCTCGCGACGATTTGGATTGGGCGCAACCAGTCGTTCGTGGCCACTTTGCGCGACGTCAATGGTGTCGTGCTCGCAGGGCGCGATATCATCTGGACGTCATCGAACACCGCGCGCGCGACGGTCAGCGCCGCCGGTGTCGTGACGGGTGTTGCCACAGGAGAGGTCACGATCACCGCCACGAGTGAGGGACGCACCGCAGTGGCGAGCATTGATATTTTCGCCGAACCAGCCGCGGCCATCACGATCAGCTTCGACGATTCGTGGCGCGGCGTGCTTGAGAACGCGTATCCGGTGATGCAGGAACTCCGGTTACGGGCGAATATCGGCTGGATCACGAATGTGAACTGGGCGGGGGTGATGACCCCCGCTGAGCTGCGGACACTGCAGTCCGCGGGATGGTCCATCATCTCGCATTCGATGACGCACCCGTACCTGACGCAGATCTCGCTCGACAGCGCGCGCACGGAACTGGTTGGGAGCCGCGCACGGATCGATAGTCTCGGTTTCGATCCACGGGTGTTCATCGCGCCGTTTCTCGACCACAACGATCCGGTGCTCGCCGAGGTCGCGGCGGCCGGCTACTCCTACGCCCGATGCTGCACGCAGGATGTCTGGACAACGGACACGCTAATCGCGTGGCCGATTCCGGAGGCAGGACGCTATCGACTCGCTGGTGTGGATGTCACAGACTACGACGGCGAAGTCACGTCGTACAACTTCCGTACCGTTGATGGCCGCGAGCGGCTGCGGCTCCTGCTGCTCGACGTGGTGGCGCAGGGGAAGTTTATCGACGTCTTCTTCCACGACGTGCTGCCCGCTGATGTCGCGGATCTGCGGACGACGCTAGAGATCATCGCGCAGTTCCGACCCTACCTGATCACGTACGGGATGTTGCCGTAGTTCGCGGCCAGAGCATCACCGCATCCATCCCGTCGCGGGCCGCGCGGTAGAAGCTCATCTCCGTCGTGAGGAACGGACAGCCGCGCATGACACCGTCGATCGCATCACGGATTCCCACCGTGAGGTCGATGAGCAGTGCGGCGTTCGCCATTCGGTGATGCGCGGAATCGCCTTTATGACGGCAAGCGAGAAGCAGGCACAGCGTCGTGCGTTGTCTCGGAACTCGCCCTGCGCATCGCCGTAGATGCCGTCGCACGCGAAGACCGTGGGACTCGCGACCGAGAGATCAGGCGCGGCGTTCCTTGAGCGCCTGGGCGCGCCTGGGCGCGATGGTTTGCCGGGGTGCGCGATGTGCGCGAGCAGCGCACGCGGAGAAAGGAATCCAGACTCGACCCGGAGGTTCGGCGAATCCCGTAGACGTGCTGAAGGCTCATGAAGCGAGGCCAGCTCGGCCAACCGACTGGGCGCCAGCGGCGAGGGGATTGCGTTCGGCCCCCTAACGTCCACCTCTCCAACCGGCCAATGCGCTCCCTGCTCTGCTCGCTGCTCTCGCTCGCCCTGCTCGCCGGCCCCGCGCTCGCGCAGGCCCCCGTAGCCGGTCCGCCTGCTGTTCGCCCGCCAGTCGCCGCCCCCGACTCGGCCACGCTACAGTCGCAGGCCATTCGGGTTTTCCTGGACTGCCAAGGCCGTTCCCGCGGTTGCGACCGCGATTTCATCGTCACGGACGTGAACTTCGTCAACTGGATGCGCGACCGCTTCGATGCCGACGTGCAGGTGCTCGCGGTCTCGTTGACGAACGACGCCGACGACCGCATCCGCCGCGAGCTCGCGCGCACAATCAAGCTCGGCCTCGCGCGCGATGTGGCGCGGACGCCAATCGCCAGCCGCGTACAGCTGAGCTACGTCGCGCCGTTCGCTGGCCAACGGCAGTAGACGGGGGCCGCAGACCTGCAGGACAAGTGGAACCTCTGGACGTACACCACGAACTTCAACGCGAACGTGCGCGCCGAGGAGCGGCAGAAGTCGGGGACCGGTTCGCTCGCCTTCGCGGCCAATCGCGCCACGGCTGACTGGAAGATCAACGTCTCGCTCAGCACCAATCTGAGCGCGCAGGAGTTCAAGATTCCAGCCACGCTCGCACGCCCTGCGTTCACGGTAAGCAACCAACAGCGCACCTACACGGCGAATTCGCTGATCGTGAAGTCGCTCTCCGACCACTTATCGGTCGGTATGAAAGTCGGAGCCGGGTACTCGGACTTTCTCAATCAGGATCTGGCGCTGCGCTTTCAGCCCGCGATTGAGTACAACCTATTCCCGTGGACCGAGCAGACACGGCGCCAGCTGACATTCTTGTACAACATTGGCCCGAATGTCTACGACTACCAGCGCACAACGGTGCTCGGGCAGAACCGCGAGGTTCGCTGGAGCCAGCAGGCAACGGCGTCGCTCGTGGCGCGTCAGGCGTGGGGGTCCGCCAACGTTTCGCTCGACTGGCTCAACTACATGCACGACTTCAAGCGGAACGCGCTGACGTTGAGCGGCTTCGCTGACCTGCGCCTGGGCCGCGGATTCTCGCTCAACATCGGCGGCTCAGCCGCGCGCATCGACGACCAGATCTACCTCGCGGCTCAGGGCAACACGGAGGAGGAGATCCTGTTGCAGCGGCAGGCGCTTCAGACGGGGTTCCGGATTACGACGAACATTGGCATCCGGTACACGTTCGGATCTATTTACAACACGATTGTGAATCAGCGCTTCAGCTCCCTAGGCGCGAGCAGCGGCCGGTTCGCGTTCTTCTAGGCGGCGGTCCTGGCGCGAGCGCGGCTCAGCGACTTCCGAACTGGCTCCGCCAGAGGTAGACGACGTTGAATATGTTCAGCAGTAGCAGGACCGCGGCCGGAGCGGCCGCAAGCAGTGAATCCCGCATTCGAAAGCGGGTCATCAGACCGAGGAGCATGAGCAGCGCGAGCCCCGCAGCACTGAAGATGCCGATTGCCGGGATGACGTACCCTGCGAGCAGTCCGAGTGCGCCCAGCACCTCAAGGCCGCCCGTCAGCCGGCGGAACCGGCTGAGTCCGAATCGCCGGAACTCCGCGGCCATACCATTGGACAAGAGGCAGGAGATTCCGTAGGAAAGGAACAATACGGCCGAGATAAACGTCGATAGGTCGTATGCCAGTCTCATGTCGCCCAGACCGTCATCGTTCGATGACCGCGAGGCGCAACTTCACGCGATTCGGGAGCTCGTAATGCCCACAGTGACGATCACGATGGTTCTGCAGCTCATCATCGGTGTAGGGCTGCTCAACGTGTGGGTGTTGCGGCGAGGCAACGCCACGTCGTATCGCGGCGGCGCGGCGCGCACGCTGCGTGAGGAGTTCACGGCTTATGGATTGCCGGCGACGATGCTCTATCTGGTCGGCACCCTGAAGGTCGTCGCCGGCCTCGTGTTGCTGGCCGGCCTGTGGTGGCCGCTGCCGATGCCCGTGAAGGCTGCGGCGGGCGTTGTGGCGGCCCTCATGCTTGGAGCGATTGTCATGCATGTGAAGGTAAAGGATCCAGCGGTGAAATACGTGCCCGCAGCGCTCGTGTTCGTCATGTGCGTCGCGTTGATTGCGCTGACTTGGTAGTGCATCGCACTGCATCCACGCCCCCCTCAATGGGACGAGTCCCTTCGCGCCACGCTTTCTCTATCTTTCAGCTCGCGGGCGGAATCACACAGGCCTCGGCAACGACTGTGCGTTTGACCGGCGGCGCGCGTCCGAAGAATGTCTTCTGGCAGGTCTTCGGTGTCGTCTCGATCGGCACCACCGCGCACATGGAAGGGATCATTCTCTCGCAGACTTCGATCACGCTAGAAACCGGCGCGTCGGCGAATGGTCGATTGCTCGCGCAAACGGCAGTCAGTCTCGCCGGCAACATCGTCGTGAAGCCCGCTCCGTAAGGCGTTCGGCCAGAGTACCTTTCAGGCTCATCTCTCCGAGCCAAGTCGAGGGTACTCTGGTGCAACGCAAGAAAGCCAACGAACTGCAGCAGGCGTGGGGCGACAAGAAGTGCGATCATCCGGCGTTCGCGAAAGCGTACGAGGAGGGGGAGCGCACAGGTAACTATTTTTGCACGCAGTGCGGTGCGGCGATTTCCTTCCGAGAAAAGTCGGAGATCACCGCATCGCGCGCGTCTGCACCTGGCCGCGCAAAATGAAGTGGCGTGACACCGGACGCTCGAGCAATCTCGAGGATCGTCGCGGCGGTGGTGGACGCAAGGCGGACTTCGGCCTTGTCGGCGTTGTCGTCGCGCTCGGCATCGCCTTCTTCACGGGCGCTGATCCACGGACGGTCCTCAGCGTCATGGACTCGTTTCAGGGTGAGGCATCGAGTGTCGAGTCTGCGGCGCCGATTGAGGATGCGGCAGAGGAGCCGATGGTGCGTTTTCTCTCCTCGGCATTCGACGACTCACAGGGCGCGTGGCGCGACCACTTCACGCGTCAGGGCCGCGAGTATCGCGATGCGAAGCTCGTGCTCTTTCGCGAGCGTGTGAGTTCCGCGTGCGGCAACGCCTCGGCGGCGATGGGGCCGTTCTATTGTCCGGGAGACGAACGCGTGTTCATCGACCTCGGCTTCTACGATGACCTCGCACGTGACTACGACGCGCCCGGCGATTTCGCGCAGGTCTATGAGCTCGCACACGAGGTCGGGCATCACGTCCAGCATCTACTCGGCGCGGAGCAGGCGATGCGCCGTGCACAGGGGGAGAACCCCGGCCAAGAAAACGCACTCAGCGTGGCGTTGGAGTTACAGGCCGATTGCTACGCGGGGGGCTGGGCGCACGGCGTCGCGCAACGTGGCGATCTCGAGTTGGGCGATCTCGATGAGGGGCTCAGCGCGGCTTCGGCGGTCGGGGATGATCGGCTTCAGCAGCAGTCGCGTGGGGAGGTGCATCCCGAGAGCTTCACCCACGGGACGAGTGCCCAGCGGATGCGCTGGTTCAGGGCGGGGTTCGATAGTGGCGACCCGGCATCATGCGACACCTTCGCGAAGGGCGTGTAGCGCGACGATTGCACTTTGTGCTGCAAAGCACTTGACAGCTCAGTGCCGTAGCCCGATAGTTCGCGCATGGCCGCTCCGCTACCCGATCCCCCCGCGCTCCACGACCGCGCTCTCCAGGACCTCCGGTTCATCCGGCGGACAATGGAGGGCGCCGCCTCATTCACCGATGTCCCCGGCTGGGGACTCGTCGCGGTCGGCGCCTCCGCACTCGCCGCCGCGCCAATCGCCGCGCGCCAACCCACGGCTGAGCGTTGGCTCGCAGTGTGGATGATTGCGGCGGTGGTCGGAGCTGGCGTCGGCGGATGGACAATGCTCCGCAAGATGCGACAGCGCGTCGGCACCGCCGACACACCGCCGCTCAGCGTGCCGGCGAGAAAGTTTCTCCTAGGATTCTGGCCCGCGATTCTCGCCGGTGCACTTCTCACCTTCGCACTCGTTGATCCCTTCGCGCCCGGCATCACGACGTGGATTGCGACGCGCGTGCTTCCCGGTATGTGGTTGCTGCTCTATGGGCTCGGCGTCACCACCGCGGGGGCCTTTTCGATCCGTGCGGTTCCGCTGATGGGGATCGGATTCATCGTCCTCAGCGCGGTCGCGCTCTTTGTCCCTTTCGCCGATGGCAACCTCATGATGGCACTCGGATTCGGCGCACTACAAATCATTTTCGGCGTGCGCATCGCTCGGAGGCATGGTGGCTAAGCGGAATGGCACCGCGGCGCAGGTGCGTCGCCCGGAGCAGTTGAAGGATTCGTTGCAGTCACCGCGCGAAGGAGGAGCAACCTTGAAGTCTGTCGACGGGGATGCGTCCATGCCTATCGCACTTGATCGCGTCATCCACGAGCGCGTGCGGCTCGCAATCGTCAGTACGCTCGCCGTGCACGACTCCCTCACGTTCAACGAGTTGAAGACGTTGCTCCAGACCTCTGACGGCAATGTCTCGGTGCACGCACGAAAGCTCGAAGACGCGGGCTACATCATGTGCAAGAAAGGATTCGACGGGCGGATCCCGCGCACCGAATACAAGCTGAGCGCCGCCGGTCGTCGCGCGCTGGAGCGGTATCTCTCCCACATGGAAGCGCTGATCAAGCGCGTGGGAGGTACCTGATGCTGCCGAGTCATGTCGCGATCATCATGGATGGCAATGGACGCTGGGCCGCACAGCGCGGACGCCCGCGATGGATGGGGCACGTGCGCGGCGCGCACACGGTTCGCGAGGTTGTCGCGCACTGCGCGCGCGTCGGGATTGAACAACTCACGCTCTACGCGTTCTCCAGCGACAACTGGAAGCGCCCGCGCGAGGAAGTTGGATTCCTTTTCGATCTCTTCGCTTCGCACATCGACCGTCAGCTCGCGTCCCTCGTGGCGAACGACATCAGGCTCTCGATCATCGGCCGACGCGATCGCCTCCCGCGCGCGCTTGTCGACGCGATGGAGTTCGCTGAGCGACGTACGGCGGCCTGCCGTCGGATGCATCTGCGCGTGGCCGTGGACTACTCAAGCCGCGAAGCCATGCAGGGGGCGCTCGCGCTCACGGACGGCGTCCGCGGCGTACCGAATGGCGCGACAATCCTTCCGCCAGTGGACCTGCTCGTGCGCACCGGCGGCGAGCGCCGTCTCTCCGACTTCCTGCTCTGGGAGAGCGCCTACGCCGAACTCGCCTTCCTCGACGTGAACTTTCCCGACCTCACCACTACCGATCTCGATCGCACACTCACCGAGTACGCCGCACGCGAACGGCGCTTCGGTGATGTGCACATCACGGAGAACGTATGATCCCCCAGCTCGCCCGACGCCTCCTCGCCTCCGCCCTCGTGCTCGGCGTGGCGGGCAACTGGTTGTTGCGCGCGGACACCCCCCGCGCTGGTCTCGTGCTCTGGGTGCTGGGCATCCTCGGTGTCGCGTTCGCCGCGTCGGATGCTCGTGCGATGAATCCGTCTGCGACGGACTCGCCGACGATGGATCCCACAGCGCGTCGCGAGCGTGCGATGCTCTTTTTGAGCGCGGCGATACTCGCGCTGCTCTTGTTCCTGCGCGACGCTGAGATGCTGTTCGCGCTCGACCTCTTCGCGCTGCTCGTGGTGTGCGCGCTGATTGCGTGGCGGTCGAGCGCCCGGTCACTGCGCACGCTCGAACCCCGCGACGCGATCGCTGGAGGACTCGCCGCCGCGGTGGCAGCGATCGCTGGCGCACCGACGCTCGCGCTCCGTGATGCCGCACCCGCGTCGATTGGGGCCGATCAACGCCGCTCGTTCGGTAGCTTCGGCCTTGGCGCGGTCGTCGCTGCGCCGGTGCTCCTCGTCGTCGCGCTCCTGCTCGGGACGGCCGATCCGCTCTTCGGCGGCTTCCTCGAGAACGTCGGCACGTTGCTCGATGTGAGCCTCGTCGGCCATCTCATCGGCACCGCCGCCGCCGCTTGGATTGCCGCCGGTGC
>JAYTDH010000180.1:0-21334 GCA_043736095.1 Gemmatimonas sp. | reverse complement strand
ATGATTGGGGAGTTCGCAATCGCGAAGACGAGATCCTGGGTGATCGCCCCGGTGCGGAGGTCGAGAACGGTCTCCTCTCCATGTTCCACACTGAGCGTGAGGCGCTCGTCGTCCAGCGGCAACTCGAGCGCACCATTGGCCGGGTTGTGCCCGATCGACGCGAAGCCCTCGGCGTCCGCATCAAAGTGCGGGCCGAGCATTTTGGCGAGACTCGTGTGCGTAATCAGCAGCGCGCCTTTGAAGAGCGCCTTTTGCTTGAGGAGGTCGGCACCGACGCCCTCTACCACGTAGTCGACGCGCCGTGTGCGGCGCGGCACAACGCGCGCGCCGAACTTGCCGAGACGCTCGCGGATCTCTGTCTGGCTCGTCCCCGGGAAGCGTCCGACGAGGATGAAGGTCATGCCGTGCAACGGATGTCGCGGGTGCATCTGCCCTCCAGGCGTTCGGGATACCGAATTATGCCTGGGGGGACTGACACTCCACGCCGATAATCCGATAGTCCACGAGCCGCCCCTTGCGGGCAAAACGGAGCATCGCCTTGGTGACCATCAAGGGAATGCCACTCCCGACGCGCGCGTGGGTGAAACCGTCGAGCACGCCTTCACCCGCGCACTCGCTCCAGATCACCTGTGCTCCGGCTGTCAGGAAGGTGTCTTCCATCTGCTCAGCCGTCTCGAAGTTCGCCGCGGGGATGTGAATCAACTGGGCGATCTTCCCGATTCGCCAAGACGTCGCGGCGCGCGGTGCGAAGACGAGATCCGCCACGGCGAGTCGGCCGTGTGGTGGGAGCGACCGAATCACTCGGTTCACCCATTCGCGGCGCGTGCCGAAGTGATATGCCGCATCCACGCAGACGACCGCCGTCGGCCGCGGGACGAGTTCGCTCGGCGAAAACTCCTCGGCGAGCGCGGTCATCACCGTGATCCGATCGCTGAGTCCCCATCCAGCGACACGGGCACGGATCTTCTCGGTGGTCTTGGGATCCGGCTCAACGCCAATCACCCGCGCGACGCCGAACTCCTCGATCCAGAGTCGCAGCGAGTCGCCATAGCCGCACGCGTAGTCGAGCACGATGTCACCCGCACGCAGATGGGCGGCGTGTCCGACGCGGAGCGCCAGCGCCCGTGCGGCATCCGCGTACGTCTTGGCCCCCGGCCAGTAGCCGAGGTTGGTCCACATCGTGTCAGCGCCGGGGGCGTTGAGCAGGGCGGGGTCAACTGGGGGGCGCGGATGCGTGGGTTCGTTCACTCTGCTAACTTCGCGTCATATGGACGCCAGAGCTACCCTGCGCGCCACATTCCCGCGTTTCGATCGAACGGAGCCTCGTATGCGCATCGCAGAAGCAGTCGTACTGGCAGTGGTGATTACCGTGACGGCCTGCGGCGGCAAGACGGACAACAGCCCGCCCAAGCGCACCGCGGATCAACAGCGAAAGGCCGACAGCACCATTGGCGTGTCGAGACTCCCTGGTGCGGGGGCCGTGACCAAAGCGCTCGCCGCGTCGGATTCTGCCAAGGCGCATCAGCGAATGATTGACTCGATCGCGAATAGCCCATGAGTTTCTCGCGGTACGTCGCACTCGGCGACTCGTCGACCGAGGGACTTGAAGATCCCGGTACCGATGGGCGGCATCGTGGGTGGGCCGATCGATTCGCCGAGCATGTTGCCCGTGCGCAAACGGCGCCGCTGCTCTACGCGAATCTCGCGGTCCGCGGGCGCAAAACTCGGCAGCTCGTGGAGGAGCAACTTCAGCCCGCGCTCGCGATGCGACCAGACCTCGCGACGGTGTTCTCCGGCACCAACGACATCATTCGGAGCAAGTTCGATCTCGGTGCCGTGCTGGCTGATCTGCGCACGCTGCAGACTGAGCTTCGCGGCGCTGGCGCGACGGTCCTCACCATCACGATGCCGGACCTCTCTGAGGTCGCACCGTTCGCGAAGCGTGTTGCGCCGGCACTGGCGGCATTCAACGCCGGGGTACGGACACTCTGCGCTGAGACCGGAACTTTACTGCTCGACGTCGCGCAGTATCCGGCAGCCTGCGACCGGCGCCTGTGGGATGATGATCGGCTGCACGCCAACGCCGAGGGGCATCGGCGGATTGCGGCGGGGCTCGCGAACGTGCTCGAACTTCCGGGCTTCGACGGGGTGTGGGCAGAGCCGCTACCCCCAGTCACACGAGACAAGGCATTCCAGCGTGCGACGGCGGAACTTCGTTGGGTGCAGCGCTATTTGTTGCCCTGGCTCCTCCGACGCGCGACAGGTCGTTCGTCGGGCGATGGCATTACGCCAAAACATCCGCAGCTCACTCCCGTCATCATCCGCTGACTATGGCTTCGCTCTACGAGATTCCCGTTACGACGATTGATGGCGCCGAGACGACCCTCGCCCCTTACCAGGGCAAGGTCCTCATCATCGTGAACACCGCGAGTCAGTGCGGATTCACGCCGCAGTATGCCGGGCTCGAGGTGCTACACAAGGAACTCGGGCCGAAGGGTGCTGAAGTGCTCGGCTTCCCGTGCAATCAGTTTGGCGCGCAAGAGCCGGGCGATGCCGACGCGATCAAGAACTTCTGCTCACTCACGTACGACGTGAGCTTCCCGATGTTCGCGAAGGTCGACGTGAACGGCGACGGCACGCATCCGTTGTTCAAGCATCTCAAGGCAGAGCAGCCGGGACTTCTGGGGACCGAGGCAATCAAGTGGAACTTCACGAAGTTCCTCGTCGGGCGTGATGGCCAAGTCATGAAGCGCTACGCACCGACCGACACACCGGAGTCGATGCGTCAGGATATTGAGCGGGCGCTGGGCTGAAACAGTTCCTCGCACGTCTCCGGCGTCACCTCACGCTCTGGAATCTCGTCACAGTCGTGATTCTTGCGTGGGCCGCGCCGCGTCTGCTTCCACATCTCGGCGCGCTCGTGGGCGTGGATTCCGGATCGGGCTCGACACCACAGTACCGCTACGTCTCGCTCGATGGCTTTCCGCTGAGCAGCGACTCGCTGCGCGGGAAGGTCGTGCTCGTGAACTTTTGGGCGACGTGGTGCGGGCCATGCCGAGTGGAGATGCCGCTCCTTGAGCAGATGTATGCACGGCATCGCGACGCCGGGTTCGTGATCGTTGGGCTCGCGGTCGATCGCGTGAGCACCGCACAGGTGCAGGCGTTTGTGCAGGGTCGAGGGGTCACGTATCCGATCGCGCACGTCGACGCGTCCGCCGAGCGGACCTTTGGCGGCGTTCGTGGATATCCAACATCCTTCTTGATTGATCGCGCAGGGAAAATCCGCCAAGCGGTCATCGGACCGATCGGATCACTGAGTCTCGAACCGGCGGTGCGCCGCCTTCTCGCGGAGTCTCCATGAGTCACTATCGCGCGACAATCCGCTGGAGCCGCCACGACGAACCCTTTGTGCAGCAGCAGTACTCGCGCGCACACACCTGGCACTTCGACGAAGGCGTGACCGTGCCGGCGTCGGCGTCACCAGCGGTCGTGAAGGCGCCGTTCTCGGTTGCGGCGGCCGTGGACCCTGAAGAGGCACTCGTCGCCTCGCTCTCGAGCTGCCATATGCTCTTCGCGCTCTCGTTCTTCTCCAAGGCCGGCTACGTCGTCGACTCCTACGAGGATGCGGCAGAGGGGGCGATGGGCCAGCGTGCAGATGGTCGCACCGCGATGACCAGTGTCACGCTCCACCCAGTCGTGCGATTTGCAGGGACGGCTCCAACGGCGGAAGAGTTCGCGCGGACGCATCACGAGGCGCACGGGGCGTGCTACATCGCCAACTCTGTCAATTTCGACGTAGACACACGCCCCGAGATGCGCCGCAGCTGAGATGCGCCGCAGCTGACGCCGGTTCGTGCGGATTGGGGCCGTTGCTGATTCTGGCGATATTATACGGATTGTTCACTCATTTTACCGCCCATACAATGCATCTGCTTCCGCGTCCGTTGTCGAATTCGTTCTCGCGTTCGTTCTCGCCTGTGTGTACGCTCGCCGCCGCGGCGCTCGTGACCGCGGCGCTCGTGACCGCGGCGCTCGTGACTGCCTCCGCGCTCCCTGCGCAGCAGGCCCGCCAAGTCGTGCCGATGGATTCGGCCCGCATTGCAGCGCTCTACGTCAGCAATCGCCCCGAGGACCATCCGGTCGCGAACTACGCGCGCGATATCACAGACAAAGCGCGCACCGACAGTATCTTCGCGGCGCGGAGCGTCGGCGTGATGCGATACGAGAAGACTACGTACCAGTCGACCATCGATGGCCTGACGATTCCCGCGTATGTCTTCTCGCCACTGCAGTCGCGCGGCCCGCGGGCACATGCGGCGATTGTCTGGGTGCATGGTGGTGTGCACGCAAACTGGGACGAGGCGTATCTCCCGTTCATCATCGAAGCGACGCAGCGCGGCTACGTGATCGTGGCACCGGAGTACCGTGGGAGCACGGGCTACGGCGAAGCGCATCACCGCGCGATCGACTACGGGGGCAAGGAAGTCGATGATGTCGAGTCGGCACACGACTATCTCCAGACGCGCACCGAGGTGGATCCGACCCGTATCGGGATCATGGGCTGGAGCCATGGCGGTCACATCACCTCGCTCCTCATGATGCGTGGTGCTCGTGCGCGCTTCGTGGCCGGAGCCGCAATCGTGCCGACAACCAATCTCGTGTTTCGCCTCTCGTACAAGGGGCCGAACTACCAGCGCAGTTTCGCCACCCATGACGCGATCCGCGGACTCCCCTTCGAAAAGCGCGACGAGTACATCCGTCGGTCCCCCTACTATCACGTGGACTCGCTGCAACGGCCGCTGCTGGTCCACGTGGCAACGAACGACACCGACGCGGATTTTGTGGAGTCGCGTCCCTTGATCGACGCGCTCGTGGCGCGGAAGCCGCAACTGGGCGAGACGAAGATTTACTGGAATCCCACACCAGGGCCGCGGAGCGGAGGTCACACCTTCAGTCGTCGCGTGAACGCGACGACCCTGCTGCGCGAGGATTCCCCCGAACAGATTGACTCATGGAATCGCGTCTGGGCGTTCTTCGCGCAGAACTTGAATCCATGATGTCCTTCTTGCGCGCGCCGATGCGACACACGCCGACAGTCCGGTGAACGACTCGCTGCATCCCGCGTTCAACGATCGCATCCGATTCCTCACGGAGTTGGGGCGGCGGTTGCATCTCGCGGGCGTGTCGGCCTCACGACTCGAGGGCGCGGTGCGCTCGGTGGGACTCGCCATTGGAGTGCGGTGCGAGATCTGGTCGACGCCAACGGGGTTGTTGATTTCCCTGAGCGATGCATCGCTGCCGCAGGGCACGCAGGAGACACGCGTGCTTCGGCTCGATCCGGGAGAGGTCCATCTCGGCGCGCTTGTCAAGCTCGATGTCATCGCGGAACAGGTCGTGGCCGAGACGCTCACGCTGGATGCGGCGTGGGATGCGATGCACGCGCTGGATGTACCGACGACGACCAAGCAGCAGGTCGCCGCGGTGGCGGCCTTCGGCCTCGCCGCTGCGTCAGTCGCCGGATTGCTGCGCACCGGATGGATCGACATCGCCGTCGCGGGCGTGATTGGACTGATTATCGGTTGGATTGCGATGTTGGCCGGCTCGCGCCCACATCTGTCGGCGGCGTTCGAGGCGGTCGCGGCGATCATCGCGACGACGCTTGCCACGACCTTCGCGCATTTCATCGCTCCGCTGTCATTGCAGACGGTGATTGTGGCGGCCTTGATTGTACTCATGCCCGGCCTCTCGCTCACCACCGCGGTGGCCGAGTTGGCGTCGCAGCAACTTGTGACGGGCACGACGCGCTTCGCCGGCGCGATGACGGTGCTCCTCAAGCTGACGTTCGGGTCGGTCGCCGCCGCCCAGTTGATGCTCGCGCTCGGGTGGACGCCGATGAGCGGGATTCCTGAGGCGCTTCCGCCGCAGGTAGAGATCGTCGCGACGGTCGCCGCCGCGCTCTCGTTCGCCGTGCTGTTCCGTGCGTCGCGTCGCGATGTGCCGCTCGTGATGGCGAGTGCAATCCTCGGCTACGTGCTCACGCGGCTCGGCAGCGCCTGGTTTGGCAATGCGGCGGGCGGCACGTTCGCCGGTGCGGTGTTCTTCTCGAGCTTGGTGATGGCCGCGCTGAGCAATCTGTATGGGCGGGTCGTGAACCGTCCGGGCGCGTTGGTGCGAGTGCCGGGCATCATGCTGCTGGTGCCTGGCAGTGTCGGGTTCCGCGCGCTCGCGTTCGTGATGGAGCGCGATTATGCGCTCGGATTCGACACGCTCGTCGCCGTGTTGAGTGCGATTCTCGCGTTGGTGGCGGGGCTGTTGTTCGGGAGCCTACTGATCCCTCCGCGGCGCTACCTGTAGCCCAGGGCGGAGGAGCGTGTGGGGAAATCCCTGAACAAGCCTCACCCGCATTGCTGGACAGAGCTACATTAGAGAGTCCCCCCGGGTGACCGGGCCCATGCCTCAAACGTCCTCCCCCGTATGCGCCGTCTTCGCTTTTCGATTTTCGTTCTGGTGACCGTTCTCGTCACGGCCTGCCTCGAAGCATCGCCCTTCGTTCCTCGGATCGACGACGTGACGTTCGCGCCGGAGCTCGGCGTGAATCTGGCGGCCTCTACCAAGACCGCTTCGGGGCTCTATTATCGCGACATTACGGTCGGTGATGGCGCGCAGATCCGCACCGAGAACGGCGACACGGTTTTCACGCGGTATCAGGGCTGGCTCCGGAACAACGTTTCGTTCGACAACAATCTGTCTGCGGCCAGCCCCTTCAAGTTCGTGACGGGGACGGGCGCGGTGATCAAAGGCTGGGATGAAGGGGTGCGCGGCATGCGCGTGAATGGCGTGCGGCAGCTCATTCTCCCTCCGGATCTCGGCTATGGTGCGTCTGGAAGCGGGGCGGCGGTCCCGCCCCAAAGCATCTTGGTGTTTACCGTCACCCTTACGCGCGTCGGCATCCCGGCGACCCCATGACCCAGCCCTCGACAACGCCGGACCTGTCCACGACCGACTGGCGCCGGATTATCGCGCGCTATGCCACGGCCGACGTACGTGAGTCGCTGTGGCAGGTCGCGATCACGCTCTTCTTCTTGATTTCGGGCCTCGTGTTCGCGTATCAGCTGCTGGGTCCGGCGCCGTGGGCGTCCGCGCTCCTCGTGCTGCCGCTCGCCGGCCTCTTGATCCGCACCTTCATCATCATGCACGACTGCTCGCACGGGTCGTTCCTCCCGTGGCCCAAGGTGAACGATGCCATCGGGTTCGTCACCGGCGTGTTGACCTTCACACCCTTCCAGCAGTGGCGTCGCGATCACGCGTTGCATCATGCGTCGTCGGGCGACCTCGACCATCGTGGTCACGGGGATATCGCCACGCTCACGGTGACGGAATACCGCGCACGCTCGGCGTTTAAGCGGTTCAAGTACCGCCTGTATCGCCATCCCTTCGTGCTCTTCGGGATCGGCCCGCTCCATATGATGATCCTGCAGCGTTTCCGCGCGCCGAGTTTAGCGACGGGTGCGAAGCAGATTTGGAACGTCTGGATGACGAACATCGCGCTGGTCGCGCTGTCGGCGCTCTTTATTATGACGTTCGGCTGGAAGGTGGTCTTTCTGGTCTATTTCCCCGCGTACTACATCGCGGCGGCCGGCGGCATCTATCTCTTCTATGTGCAGCACCAGTTCGAAGAAGCGTACTGGGAGCGCGGGAAGGATTGGGATTACGCGGCGGCGGCGGTGACGGGGAGCTCGCATCTACAGATGCCGGCGATCCTCCATTGGTTCACCGGCCACATCGGACTGCATCACGTGCATCACCTCGGCCCGAAGATTCCAAACTATCGGTTGAAGGCGGCGCACGAGGAGAACGCGGTGTTCCACGTGGCGCCGGTGTTGACGCTCCGCACAGCGTTCCGCACGTTGCGTCTCACGCTGTGGGATGAGGAGCGCGGGCGGATGATTGGGTTCCGTGACCTTCGGAAGATGCCGCAGATCGCTGGGTGAAGTTGCCGGAAGCTCAGCGCCGCGCCGGAGGCCCGTGCGAGGCGAAGACGCGGGTGGCGCCGCTAGTCTCGAAGGCAATTACATCGTAGCGCTCATAGCCAGCGGCGGGCCCCTGCTCCATGCCCGGCGCGCCAATCGGCATTCCCGGCACTGCGAGGCCGCGGACCTTTGGGCGTTCGCGGAGTAAGCGCTTCACGTCGTCGGCGGGCACGTGTCCTTCGACGACGTAGCTCCCCACCACGACCGTGTGGCAGGAGGCGAGTTGCGGGGGGATTCCCATCTCGCGCTTCACGCTATTGAGATCATCGGTGTCCACCGTACGCACCGTGAACCCGCTGCTGCGCGCGTGCTCCACCCACTGACGGCAGCAGCCGCACGACGCGCTCTTATACACGGTCATTGTCGGGAGCGCGGCTTGCGCTTGGAGCGCGTGCAGTGTGCGCACACCGATGGTGCTGAGCACGGCACCGCCGAGCACGGCACCGCCGAGCGCGAGCCCGGCGACGCGCAGAAAGTCGCGACGATCATTCGTCATGCGCTACTCCTTAGGGTGTCGTGCCGGCGATGCCGGCGATGCCGGCGAGGGACGCAACGGCCGTGACGGCCGAGAAGGCTCCGAAGGCCGCACGGGCGGGGATGTGGCGACGGGTCAGTGTGCGCATATTCTCCCAATCTACCATAGAGCTTCTATGACCAACCATCCCTGGTTCAAGCACTACGATGCAGGAGTGCCGCGCACGATTGGCACCTACCCTGCCGGGACGCTCCTCGAGGCCATCGACGAGGCGGTCGCCGAGCGGCCGCAGGCGCCGGCCTTCCTCTTCAAGGGACGGAGCGTCAGCTACGCCGAGCTCGACGCGACGAGCAACGCCTTCGCCGTAGCCCTCGCCCATATGGGGGTAAAGCGCGGGGATCGCGTGGCTGGCCTCCTCCCCAACTGTCCGCAGTTCTTCATTGGAGAACTCGCCGCCTGGAAACTCGGCGCGGTCTGGGTGCCGTTGAATCCGATTTACAACGAGGATGAGCTGGCGGGTCCGCTGGCGACGACCGGCGCCTCCATCGTCCTCACACTCAGTACGTTTTACGAGCGGATGAAGAGTGTGCAACGCCGCGTGCCCAGCGTGCGGCACGTGATTGCCACAAACATTAAGGAGTGGTTTCCCCCACTCCTCCGCCTCATCTTCACGGTCGCGATAGAAAAGAAGGCGGGACATCGCGCCACGCTTCGCGAGGGCGATCCGTGGCTACCAGCGCTCACGGAAAAATATTCGGGTGAGCGGCCGGCGGCACCGCGTCCCGGACCGGAAGACGATGCGCTTCTGTTGATGAGCGGCGGCACGACAGGCACGCCGAAAGCGGTGCGCGTGCACCACGGCGGTCTCGTACAAACGGGGACGCAAGTAAACGCATGGCTCGGGAGCGTACTGCCGAAGTGGGATGGGGTGTACTGCCTCCCCCTACCGATGTTTCACTCATACGGCGCGTGCGGCGTGCAGTCGGTCTGCTTTCTCGGGCACAACCCGATTGCGCTTGTGCCGAATCCCCGTGACATGAACGATCTGGTAAAGACAATCGAGCGCACGAAACCCGCTGTCTTTTGCGGCGTCCCGACACTCTACAACGCCCTGTTAAGCCAGAAGCGCGTGATCGCCCGCAAGGTCGACTTTCGTTCGATGAAGGCTTGCGTCTCCGGCGCCGCGCCGATGATGGTCGAGACGATGACGCGCTGGGAGCAGGTGACCGGTGCGAAGATCCTCGAAGGGTATGCGCTCACGGAAAGCATTCTCGCGGCGACGGTCTCGCCGCTCTTGGGACCACGTAAGCCTGGTTCGGTCGGCACGCCACTTCCTGACGTGGTGATGCGCATCGTCGACGCGGACGATGCGACCAAGGACCTCCCGCAGGGCGAGGTCGGGGAGATTCTGATTCAGGGACCGCAGATTATGCGCGGGTATTGGAAGAACGATGAGGAGACACGCGGGATGCTACGCATCGGCACGGATGGCAAGCCGTGGCTTCACACCGCGGACCTCGGATACTTCGATGCCGATGGCTATCTGTATGTGGTAGATCGCAGGAAGGACCTGATCAAGATGCGTGGCATGCAGGTCTGGCCGCGCGAGATTGAAGAAGTCATCGCGGCACATCCCGCCGTGCTCGAAGTCGGAGTGCGCGGTTTTCCGGATGCGGCGATGGGAGAGGTTGCGGTCGCGTTTGTGGTGCGTCGCCTCGGGCAGACGGTGAGCGCGCACGAGATCCGACAGTGGTGCAAGGAACGCATCGCACCCTTCAAGGTGCCCGTGCGCGTCGTGTTTAAGGACGAACTCCCCAAGAGTATGATCGGCAAGGTGCTGCGTCGCTTGCTCACCGAAGACGTATCGGTGCCAACGTGAGACGGCGTGCACTGCTTAGCGCGTTGCTCATCTTCATCGCCGTTGGCTGTCGTTCTACCGCAACTTCATCTCCGCGTGCCGCAGAGCGTATTGCGCGCACGATCGTGCTCGTCTCACTCGATGGATTCCGCGCCGACTACGTAGATCGCCCATCGGCCGTGAACATCCGCGCCATCGCCGCGCGTGGCGTCCGTGCCGAACGGATGATTCCCGTGTTTCCGTCGAAGACGTTCCCAAATCACTACGCGATTGTCACAGGGCTCACCGCCGAGCATCACGGGATTGTCGCGAACGTCATGCGCGATCCCGTGCTAGGCAGCTTCACGACGCGAGATACATTGGCGCAGTCGGAGCCTCGGTGGTGGAGTGGCGAACCGATCTGGGTCACGGCCGAGCGACAAGGAGTGCGCGCGGCCACGGTCTCGTGGCCAGGGAGTGAGGCGCGCATCGGCGGCATCAGACCAACGTGGTGGCAACGCTATGACCACGACGAAACAGCGCAATCGAAGATCACGAAGGTGCTCCAGTGGCTCCAACTTCCGCGGGACTCAGCGCCGGGATTGATCACGGTCTACTTCCACGACACCGATACCGATGGACATACGTTCGGCCCCGCTGCCCCCGAAACGGAGCGCGCGATTGCCCGAGTCGACGCGGCAGTCGGCGAACTTGATGCAGCGATCACTCGGCTCGGACTTCGTGATCAGGTGACGATCATCCTCGTTTCTGATCATGGGATGTCGCCCACCTCGGTGGACCGCGCGATCTTACTTGATGATTACATCGATCTCGGCACGGTCGATGTGATTGATTGGACGCCTGTGGGCGCGCTGGTGCCACGGGATGGCGATGCCGACCGCTTGTTTGCGGCGCTCAGCGGAAAGCATCCCAATCTCCAAGTCTACCGAAAGGGTACGCTTCCGGAGCGGTGGCACTTCAATGACAACCCACGCATCACACCAATCGTGCTCGTCGCAGATGAGGGATGGACCATCACGACGCGCGCGAATCATGAGCAGTGGATCGCCCGAGGGGGACGTGCTGGTGGCGCGCACGGATACGACCCCGCGCTATCATCGATGGGGGCGCTGTTCGTGGCTGCCGGACCGGGAATTGCTGCCGGAAAGACGGCGCCCGCGTTTCGCAACGTGCACGTCTATTCGCTGATGGCGCATCTGCTCGGGCTAACGCCCGCTCGCACCGACGGCTCGCTCGATTCGGTGCGCGCGGTACTCCGCTGACGAACTCGCCGATTCGCGCGGCTTAGAACTCGCGCTTCTTCATTTCCTTAAACATCTTCTCGCGCTCCGCGTCTTGATCGTCGGTCACGCGCTGCGGCGCCGTTGCGTCGTACGTCTTCGCTTCGGTGTTCCGCGGCTTAGCCTGCTTCTGCATCTTCTTCACCAGGTTCGCAATCGACTTATCATCCAGACCAGACATCGGGAGAGCCTCCAGGCGGTGTGTCTGAAAAAGTATCCTCCGAAACCCCGGCGCGCACCTGAGGGCGCCCGAAAAAGGCCATGCCCCGCGCCCAACCTCACACATGGAGTCGCATATGTCGTTCCGTCTCGCGCTGGTCGCCCTGCTTGCTCTCACGATGGCTCATCCCGTCGGAGCGCAGACGGCGGATCAAAAGGTCCTCACGCTCGACGGAGCCCGGACGATCGCCGAGGCCGCGATTGCTGAGGCGCGGCGTAACAGCTGGAATGTCGCCATCGCCGTGGTCGATGCGCACGGCGAACTGGTGCTCTTCCTCAAGATGAACGACGTGCAGCAGGGGAGCGTGGATATCGCGCAAGCCAAGGCGCGGACTGCCGCTCGCATGCGTCGCCCAACCAAGGCCCTCGATGACGCCATCACGGGCGGTCGCCTAGCCCTGCTCGGTGTGGATGGGATCACGCCGCTGGAGGGAGGCGTGCCGATCCTGTTCGAGGGCAAGGTGATCGGTGCCGTGGGAGTGAGCGGGGTAACCTCGGCGCAGGACGCACAGATCGCCAGCGCGGGAGTGCGGGCCGCGTTCCCGTAACGCCGCGCTATTTGGCGCGTTATTTGGCGCGGTCGAGCGCGGGAAGCAGTTGATTTGTGACCCACCGATGCCCCGGTGAGATTGCCAGCGCGCGTTGGAACTCCGCCCGCGCCTCGACCTTCTTGTCCTGTGCCTGCAGCGCGAGTCCGAGCCAGATGTGCGCATCGGCACGGCCCCATGTAGGGAGCGGTGTGGCGTTCCGGTCGCTCGCGTAGAGTCGGATTGCACGACGGAGCTCCGCCTCAGCGCGCGCCGGACCCCCGCCGAACGCGCGCGGCGCATTCACGCGCGTGATGCCATTGAGTAAGGCCACCCGCGCATCGTTCGGGGCGGCCGCGACGGCTTGATCCAAGAGACTCAACGCACGCGGCCCAAAACGCATTGGGGCGAGCGCGCCCCCGACGGCGGCGTACTGCCCGTTGAGCGCGCCCTCCAGTGCACGCGCGTGCTCGTCGGCGCCCAGTATCGTCGCGCGCGCTGCGGCGCGAATCGCCTCCTCCACCAACGGCTTTGCATCGCGGCTCTTTTCCGCGATGGCGCCGCTCGCGCGTCGGTGGAGCGCGTAGGCGAGATCGTAGTACACCCACGGGTCGTTCCGCCCGGCGGCGCTGGCACTCGCGGTCCGCAGTCGGGCGACGGCGCGATCGAGCATCGGCCAGTCGCCGGCGACGACGGCGCGCTCAATCACCGGGCGTACGGAGTCGAGGAGCGCGACGGTTGTCGGGGTGGAGGGCGCGGACGCTTGCGTCGACACCGCCGCCGCAGTCCGCGGGGCCGCCTGCGCCCCGAAGCCAGACGCGGCGGTGCCCAGCAGCGTGGCAATGGCCACGGTCGTGACTAACAGCGAAAGCACGCGCATCACATCTTCGGCGCGCGCCGGAACTCGGCGGTCGCGCTCCAGGTGGGCCACTCGCGCGACTCCGCAAGTTGACGCGTGAGATCGAGGATAATCGTGCTCAGTTGCACCGCACCGCGCAGATCCCAGTTCAGCGCGTACTGATCACCCGGCTGATGGTAGCGATTCGCGGTGTAGTCCTCGGCCCGCTCCTTCCCCCATCCCTCAGGGCGCCCGACGAACGTATCGCCCTCACCGATACTCACCGACGGCACACCGACTTTGGCGAACGAGAAGTGATCGGAGCGATAGAAATAGCCCCGCTCAGGGAACGCATCGGGTGAGATTCGCATGTTACGCGGTGCAAGAAGCGCCGCGAGCTGAGTCCCCAGCGAACTCTTGGTGTCGCCGAGCACTGTGAGGTCGCTCGTTTCGCCGAGGACATTGCCGCCGTCCACGTTGAGATTCGCGACAATCTGATCAACGGGCACAACCGGATTCAACGCGAGAAACTCGGAGCCCAGTAGGCCACTCTCCTCCGCGGTGACGAACGCGAAGAGCACAGAGCGCGGGAGTTTACGGCCGTGACCAATCGCATGCGCCAGCGCGAGCAGATTCGCCGTACCGGAGGCGTTATCGAGTGCGCCGTTGTAGATCGAGTCGCCATTTACGGCCGGGCCGATGCCGAGGTGATCCCAGTGCGCGGAGAGCATGATGTGCTCCTTGGCGGCCTGCGGATCGCTCCCGCGGACCACGCCGAGGACGTTGTTGCTCTCGAGATGTTGCACCGTGTTGGTGAAGCCGATGTCGAGTGTGATGCCGGTCTCGACGGGACGGAAGTTGCGCGACTCGGCACTCCGACGGAGTGTGGCGAGATCGAGTCCCGCCTGCCGGAGCAGATCGCCCGCGCTCTGCTCGGTAATCCATCCACGCACGCCGAGTGGAGCAGGGAGCGCGGGATCGCGCGGAAGCATCCGCTGCTCCTTGGCCCAACTCCCCACAACCGTGGGCCAGCCGTAGCCAGCGCGCTCGGTGTTGTGGATGATCAGCATCCCGGCGGCACCGCGTCGCTCGGCTTCCTCGAACTTGTAGGTCCAACGGCCATAGTAGGTCATGCCCGCGCCGCCAAAGAGCGCGGGCTCGCGCGGCGTAGCGGGAGGATCATTGACGAGGACCAAGAGAATCTTTCCCTTCACGTCGACGCCCTTGAAGTCATCCCAGCGGAACTCAGGCGCACTGGTGCCGTACCCGACAAAGATTACCGAAGCCTTGGCCGCGCTCTGATCGGCCGAAGAGCCCGCCCAGACTACGACATCCTCGGGATACCGAAGCGTTGCGGTGGCCTTGCCGCTCGCGTTCGCGCGAATCGTGTTGCGCTCCGCACCGACGACGTCGATTGGGACGCGTTGGAAGTACGAGCCGTTGTTCGCCGGCTCGATGCCCAGCGCTTGGAGTTGCGCGGCGAGGTAGCGCTCGGTGAGGGCGCCGCCGCGCGTGGCGGGGGCGCGCCCCTCGAGAAGATCACTCGAGAGGAACTCGAGGTGCGCGCGAATCTCGCGCTCCTTGATCTCTTGGGCGGGGAGGGTCGTAGCGCAGAGAAGTGCGCTGAGCGAGAGACGTGCGAGTCGGGACATCAGGCGCGGGGTTCGGGAATTGACCCGAAGTTTACTCTAGTTGGCGAGTCGGGGTGGAGCCGGAATCAGCCCGCGGATGGCACGATGCTCAGACACCCAACTCTTTGGCCGCGCTCCGCGTATTCTGCGAACAATGCTCCGCCTACTTGCACTTTTCAGCCTGCTCATCGCCGGCCTCAGTTCGCGCCCCGCCGCCGCCCAGCAGGGCTCACCGCAGGGCATCGAGCCCGTGCCGCGCGTGCATACGACTTCCAATAACGTCGTGCTCGATGGGCGGCTCAGTGAGTCAGAGTGGGCCCTCGCCGACTCCATCACAGAATTCCATCAACGGGATCCCACGGAAGGCGGCACGCCAAGTGAGCGCACGGTGGTGCGACTCCTCGCGACACCGAGCGGGCTCGTGATTGGCTGGTGGCTATATGACCGCCACGCAGATGGCATCGTACGCACGCAGCTTCGGCGCGATGCGGCGCTCCGCTCGGACGACTATGTGAGCCTGATGATTGATGGGCTCTCGGATAAGCGCAGCGCCTTCTACTTCCGCACCAACAGCAATGGTGCGCTCTGGGACGGCGAGCACATCAATATCGAGTCTGGCAACGAAGAGTGGGACGGCATTTGGGATGCGCGTACGCAGATCAATGCCGACGGCTGGACGGTGGAGATGTTCATTCCTTGGTCCACGCTCCGGTATCCCGAGAATGTCTCGCAGATGGGGATGAATTTTCGGCGCTTCCTCCCGCGGACGAACGAGGAACTGCTCTGGCGCGCTTGGCGGCGCACGGAAGGGCTGCGGTTCCTCGACAAAGAGGGCGCGATTGCCGGCTTCCAGAATCTTCCGGCGCGTGCGCGGGCGGAGTTTCGTCCCTACGTCCTTGGCCAGTCCGTTGCGACGGAGCGGGGGTTCCGACTTGATGGTAGCGATTCCGTGGTAACTGGTGGGACCAACGTCGGTGACGTGGGGCTCGACATCAAGATCCCCGTCACGGCGACGCTCACGGCAGACTTAACGACAAACCCGGATTTCGCGCAGGCCGACGTGGATCGGCAGATTGTGAATCTCACGCGCTTTCCCGTGTTTTTCCCAGAGCGGCGTCCTTTCTTCACCGAAGGGGCGGACATTTTCTCCTTCGGACGCCGGCAGCAGGCACAGCTCTTCTACTCGCGTCGCATCGGAATCTCGAATTCCCGCACGCCGGTCACGATCCCTTTCGGTGCGCGTATGCAGGGTCGCGCCGGAGACTACCAACTCGGGTTCCTTGCCGCCGCTACCGGCGATGACGAGGACGCGCGCAGTTTCGTCGCGCGCGCGCGGCGCGATGTCCTGAGCCGCGGCTACGTTGGGGTAATGGGTACCTACAGTGATCGCCCGACACAGCCGGGGTCGGTCGCGGGCGGCGTGGACTTCAACCTCCCGTACGTGATCGGCGACGGGAACAATCTGGTCGTGCTCGGAAACGCCGCGTGGACCCGCGATAGCATCGGCGGCACCACCGGCTCGCACTTTCAGATTGTGGCGGACTATCCGAACGACCACGCCGACATCGTCGTGCGATATGATCGGGTGGACGATGCGTACGACCCCGCGCTGGGCTTCGTGTCGCAGCGCGGCATTCATCGCCTTGCCGGTTCAACGGCAATCACGCCGCGTCCGAGGAATGCGTCGATTATACGCCGCTACGATTTCAACCTGTTGAACTACAACGCCGTCTGGGATCTCGACGGCGGGCTCGACAACGCCGTCTTTAGCGTGCGCCCCTTCGGCGTGCAGCTACAGAATGGAGACAGTTTTGAGCTGAACATCTTCAAGCTCTTCGATGGACCGGACGACACGTTCGAGATTGTGGACGGCGTGGACATTCCCGCCGGGAAGTATTGGTGGGATCGTGTCGAGTTGCAGTACGAGGGGTCGAATGTGCGACCGTACGTCTTCGGTGCGGAGATCTCGACGGGCAACTTTTATACGGGACGTCGGTTGGACATGCAGACGTCCCTGCTCCTACGCGTGCAGCCGCACTATGAATTCTCGTTCGAGTACGAGCGGAACGAAGTAGACATCCCACAGGGCGAGTTCAATACAAATGTGGCGCGCCTGCGCGCCGACTATGCCGTGACGCCGCGTCTCACCGTCACGGGTTTCGCCCAGTATGACGATCAGTCGCAGCGCGCCGCACTCAACGCGCGGATGCGGTGGACGACTTCGCCGGGCTCCGATCTATACATCGTGTGGAACTCTGTATGGCCAGTGGAGCCGTGGGCCGCCTTCTCGTTCGCCAAACCGCAGCGTGGTGCGTTGGTGGTGAAGTACACGCAGTATCTGCGGATCTGATCCAGCGGCTGTAGCTGACTGCCTTCCCCCTCTAGTGGACGGCTTCGACAATCAGCGCCCGTCGCATGGTCTCACCATTGGCCGTGAGGGTCAGGGTGTACGTGCCTGGAGGGACTTCCGCCCCACCACCGAAGCGCCCGGGCAGGACCTGCGGAGGATTCTCCCCCGGGCGCGAGGACCGGAGTTCGCTGTTGAGTCGTGGAGCCGCCACAGGAGTGGGATTACGCGCCGCACGCAAATCCCAAAAGACGCGATGCAATCCGGGCGTGCCCTCCGCCGTGAGCACACGGATGGTATCGCCCATCGCATTCGACACGGCAATGCGCACCGTCCCGCTCCCTGCACCGCCGACGTGATAGTCGATGGATGCACCGTAGGGTGGATTGTCCCCCTGAAACAGCTGGTGCCCCATCGACTCGCCGAGGCGGTCGGTTGGCGTGAACTGGTACGCGGTGCGGAGCTCGAACAGGTGCGAGCCCTTGGCCGCGACGGCATCGGTGAGTTGCTGTAGCGCACTGACATCCGCAATCCACACCGAGCGCCCGTGTGTGCCGGCAATCAACTCACGCTGCGTGGGATGCACTTTGAGATCATGCACCGGCACGGTAGGCAATCCGCTGCCGAAGCGCTGCCAGTTCACTCCCTTATTCGTGGAGACATACGCGCCGATGTCCGTGCCGAGGTAGAGCACGTTCGCGTTCACCGGATCCTCGCGGATCACGTGCACGAAGCTCACGCCGTTCGTTGGCAGGCCATTCATCAATGGCGTGAAGGTCCGCCCCATGTCGCGCGACACAAACACGTACGGCTTGAGATCACCATCGCGGTGCGCATCGAACGTGATATACACACTGTTGGAATCCACGCGCGATGCTTCCACGCGGGAGACCCATGTCTTCGCCGGTACGAGTCGGGTGAATCGGAGCGTGAGATCTTCCCACGTCGCGCCATCGTTGCGCGTGAGCCAGACCTTGCCGTCGTCGGTGCCGACCCAGAGGAAGCCCGGACGGAACGGACTCTCGCTCAGCGTGGTAATCGTGCCGTTCACTTCTGCACCGGTCACATCCTTGGTAATGCCACCGGTGCTTTCCATCGACGTGCGGATGCGCACGGAATCCCGGAGGGAGAGATCTGGCGAGATGGCCACCCACTGATCGCCGCGATTCACGGAGCGGATAAGCTTGTTGCCGCCCGCATACAGCATGCGCGCGTTGTGCTGGCTCATAATCATTGGGGCCTGCCAGTTGAAGCGCAGGGTGTTCGCCGAGTCCACCCCAGCGCGGCGACGCACCTCATCCATGCGCGCGCGAATCGTCGGTGTGACTGGCTGCGTGGTATCGCCACGCGCGACACGGAGCGAGTCACTCCACGGCGACCGACGAGGACGCCCTCCGCCCGAGCGTAGCGACTTCTGCTCGCCGGTACCCAAGTGGATGCGCCCGATGTTCCCGCCCTGCGCCTCGTAGTAGATCTGATCGGGGTCCTCAAAGTCTTGTGCAGAGTAGAAGCCATCGCCGCCACCGACCTTGAACCAATCCTCGTGGAGGATGCCATTGGAGTCGGTGTTGCGACTCGGTCCGCACCAGGTTCCGTTGTCCTGCAGTCCACCGCAGACGCGATAAAACGGCGTACGATCGAACGACACCGCGTAGAACTGCCCCGCGGCGTGGGTGTTGATCAGGGTGTACGCGCCCCCGCGATCGTACGTGATGCCAACACCACCATCGCCACCGATCATGAAATGTTCGGGATCGTTGGGGTTGATCCACATTGCATGCCAATCAATGTGGATGTCGTATGCGCCGCGGTTCGCGGTGATGCCGCCGTCGTCGGAGAAGTAGAACTCGTTGTTTCCCCAGTACACGCGATTCGGATCCACCGGATCCACGCGCACGAGAGAGAAATAGAAGGGGCGGGTGTTGCTCTTGTTCACTTGCCGCCAGCTCTCGCCGCCATCGTCGGAGCGGTATAGGCCGCTGGCCGTCTTCTCGAGCGGATAGATATCGAGCCCAATGCCGTAGAGCTCAGGATCGCCCGGATCGCCCGGGTAGTTATAGACGCGGCGCGGACCCGTGGGGATCGCCGGGTTCGGCGCGGTATCGGCCTCGACCATCGCGTAGAGGATCCTCGGATTCGCACGATGCACATCGATGGCGATGCGACCCTTTTGTTGCGCGGGGAATCCATTCCCGGTGATCTCGCGCCAATTGCGTCCCCCGTCAGTGGATTTCCAGAGTCCCGAGCCGGGACCGCCCGAGCGCATGAAGAACGGCCCACGGCGGAACTCGTAGCTCGTTGCCCACAGCACGTTCGGATCTTTCGGATTCACTGCGACATCAATGAAGCCAGCATTTGGGCTCACGAACTTCGTGAGCTCCCACGTGCGGCCGCCGTTCGCGGTCCGATACATCCCGCGTTCCGGACTCGGCGCCCACATGTTTCCGAGCGCGGCGACCCACGCGATATCGGGATTCGTTGGATGCACCACGATGCGCCCGATGTGCCGCGTGTTCTCGAGCCCCGTGCGGGTCCAGGTGCGCCCAGCATCGATGCTGCGATAAACGCCGCCGCCTGGCGAGACGGAGTTCCGACCATCCTCTTCACCGGTGCCCGCGTAGAGTATGTTCGGATTCGATGGGGCGATTGCGAGATCGCCCATCGAGATCACGTCCTGCGTATCGAAGATCGGCGTGAAGGTGGTGCCGCCGTTGCTCGTCTTCCAGATGCCGGACGCGGCGTAGACGATGTAGTAGATCTTCGGATTCCCGACGACCGCTTCGATATCCGTGACGCGCGCGGCCATGTTCGATGGGCCGATCGACCGCCAACGAAAGACCTGATTCGCCTGCGAGTCGAGCGGGCGCGAGAGCTGCGCGCTCAGCGCGAGAGGCGCGAGAGGCGCGAGGGCAAGCATGGCGCTCGCCATCCGCGTGACCGCAGTGATCATCATTGCACGGCCGCTCACTGATTGTTCTCCATATGTGGGCGCGTCACCGGACGCAGCGTCGGATACACAATGCCAAGCTGCTCGAGATACGTCTTGTATTTCTTGGGGTCATAGTAGTTGCGCTGCAGATCCGGCTTGAAGCGCGCCATGATTTCGGCGTTGAGCCAGATCGGCGGCTGATCAGTCGGTGCGATGAATGGGCGATACTGCACCTCACGCGTCTGCTCTTCGCGGAAATACTTCCACGCGTCGGTGACGACCTCGGGGCGGAGCAGGATGTCGAGCAGCGTCAGCGCTTGGGCCTTCGCGCCGGCCACGGCCCCCTTGTGCGCAATCGGCGTGGCGCTGGCGATTGAGTTCGCCCAATTGTGTCCCGGGAGCCCCGGGATGTTCGAGGGATAGCGCAGCGTCACGGTCGGAACGGTCCAGGACACATCACCGATATCATCTGAGCCATCGCCCATGCGCTGACTCTCAGGCACAGGTCCTGGGAGGGTGAAGGCGACTGCGCGCAGCAACCCGGACTCTTGGGCACCGAGCTCCTTTTGGATGCCGCGCGCCATCGCCTGATCGTTGTCGTCCCACGCGGGCATACCAACGCGTTGAATGTTCGCGAACGTGATTTCGGCGATGGTCTTATTGAAGTGCGGGCTCCATCCCGAGCCGACCATCATCACAGTATCGAGCTCGACATTCGCCATCAGCGCCGCACCGCGCGCGATGCGCTGCCCGGCCTCGTAGAGCGCCACCGTACGCGGATAGTCGCGCTCGCGGAAATAGAACCAGATGCTCGCCGTGCTCGGCACCACATTCGGCTGGTCGCCTCCATCGCGAATCACGTAATGCGACCGGGTGGGCAACTGGTTGTGCTCGCGCTGATACTCCCACCCGGTGCCCATCAACATCGCCGCGTCGAGCGCCGAGCGACCACTCCACGGGGAGCTAGCCGCGTGCGCGCTCGTGCCCTTGAAGCGGAAAATCGCGGAGATGAGCGCGTTCTGCGACGATTGCCCCCACTGCACCGAGAACGCATCATCCACGTGGCTGAAGAGCGCGATGTCGGTGTTGCGGAAGAGTCCCGCGCGCACGAGGAATGCCTTGCCGGCCATCTGCTCCTCAGCGATTCCGGGCCAGAGCACCAACGTGCCAGCAATCCGCTCGCGAATCATGATTTCTTTA
>JAYTDH010000179.1:0-3852 GCA_043736095.1 Gemmatimonas sp. | reverse complement strand
CTAACGCCTATCGTTCAGCTGCAAGCGAATGAAATAATGCGAGCGAAGCGAGCGCTCCTTGAATCGCTTGTCAACTGCAATGATTTGTTAGCTGTCAGGTCGCGAGCAGATCTTGGTCTACAAACCGTCGGGGAGTCAAGACCCTGATGCCCCGCCAGCCTGACACATCGAGGAGGTGCTTGTCTCCAGAGATAATCGTCGTCGTGTCGCCGGTCATGGCCGCCGCCAAAAACATGTCGTCCGCCTCATCCACGCTCACCTGCACCTCTAGCGCGACGGCGTTCACCATGCTGCCATGCGTCGCGAGCAAGGTGAGCATCGGCTGCAACGCGACCGAGCGTTCAGGGTATCGCGCGGCGAGATCGGAACCGACACGCCGGTACTCGTCAAGGATCTCCGGGGACAGCACTATCTCCAACCGACCCGTTGCCCACGCTTCAACGATGCGCCCTGGGACTCCACCGAAGAAAATCCCGGACATTAAGACGTTCGTGTCTACGACGACTCTCACCGCGACCGACGGACCCTCTGCACCGAGTTCGCTATATCGGCACGGGTCATACCGGTTTGCTTGGCGACTTGACGAGCCCGACCGACAAGCTTGGCGAAGTCCTTGAGCGATGGTGGAGCCAGTACTTTGAAGATCACGACATCGCGGTCGGCGATTACGACGAATTGGGCACCCGGCTCTAGACCGAGCTGAATCCGAATCTCTTCCGGAATGACGACCTGTCCTTTGGAGGACAGCGTCGTGGTTGCCGCACTGCTCATCTGCTCTCCTAGTGTGACCTTACCAGTAAGATTGGCCGCAAACACGCCAGGAGTCAAGGCGTACATGGTGCCTGGACAGCTAACTCTCTATTCACCTGCACCAGAACCTACCAAAACTCTCCCCCACCCAGCAAGCAGCGCTGCCATACCCACTATCCCACAACCAGCCGATCCGCCGGGCTCCGCACCCCCAACCCACCCCGATTCAACACGTGCGTGTAAATCATCGTCGTACTCACGTCCGTATGCCCGAGAAGCTCCTGTAGCGTCCTGATGTCATATCCGTCCTCCAGTAAGTGCGTCGCGAACGAATGCCGGAGCGTGTGACACGTCGCACGCTTCGCGATTCCCGCCGCCCGAACCGCGTGCTGCATCGCGTGCTGCATCGCGCGCTGCATCACCGTCTCGTGAACATGGTGCCGACGCTCCTGGCCAGTGGCGGCGTCCCGGTAACGGCGCGACGCAGGAAACACCCACTGCCACGCCACATCGGTCGCCCAACTCGGCGCCTTGCGGTCGAGCGCCGTCGGCATCGCAACCGATCCCGCCCCCGCACGAAGGTCCCGCCCGTGGAGCGCACGCACCCGCTCGAGATGCGACTCCAACGCGACGCGCGCCACCTCCGGGAGCATCGTCACCCGATCCTTCCCCCCCCTTTCCTGCGACGCACGCGAATCTCGCGACGCACAAAGTCGAGATACTTGAGCCGCAGGGTCAGACACTCCTCCAGACGAAGGCCCGCACCATAGAGCAAGAGGGCAATCAGCCGCGTCGTCCCTTCGAGGCGCGCAATCACCGCCCCGACTTCCTCACGACTCAACACCGCGGGGAGATGGGCGGGCGCGTTGGAACGGAGTACGCGCCGCAGATCGGGCAAAGGCACATTGAGCACCTCGCGGTACAGCAACATCAGCGCGCTCAACGCCTGCATCTGCGTCGATCGCAAGACCCGCTGCTCGACGGCGAGATACGTGAGGTACACAATGACCTCCCGCTCCCCGAGTTCCTTGGGGTGGCGGAGTCCGTGATATCTGATATAGCGAATGATCCACGCCACGTATGCCTGCACGGTACGCGGGCTAAGATGGCGCGCGAGCATGCGGCCTTTCACCAGGTCAAAGAGGCGTGGTGTCGCGGGAGGCATAGCGGCGGCTGGTGTGGGAATCGCGGCGAACAGCCAAAAATCGCGCCGAGTTGCCCTCGGGCCCGCACGGCCACACCGCACCCAGAAGCGTCCATCCCGCTCGACTCCCTCCCCATCTGTATGGAGCGCCCCTATAAGCAGCGCCTCCATAGCAACGCCTCTCGCCGACGCTGATCCAAGACCCTTGCGGACTTCGGTGTTTATTCGGTAATTACACCCCCAGTCACTTCGGTCTTTATTCGGTATTCACGATGTCCCTCGCCGCCCTTCAGGACCTGCGCCAGCAGCTCGCCGCCGTCGTGGCGGGGACACCGAGTGCAACCCCAGGGCTCCCGACCGGACTCTCGGCGTTGGATGCAGTGCTCCCGGGAGGCGGACTCCCCCGCGGACGCATCACCGAGCTCCTCGCCCCGGCAGGCGTCGGCAAAACCACGCTCGCACGGATGCTCGCCGCCACGACGCTCTTGAGCGGGCAAGCGGTGGCTTGGGTAGACGCCACACGCACCCTCGATCCGCGCGATTGGGTCACGGTCGATCCCACTGGGAGTGATGCGCTCTGGGTGGTGCGCCCCGGCGAGGCCTCGCGTGCTCCCTGGTGTGCGGATCTCCTGCTCCGTACCGGCTCCTTCGCACTCGTGGTGCTCGATGGCGCACCAGTGTTGCCGCGCGCGGTCGCGGTGCGGCTCTCGCAACTCACGCGCGATGCCGATGCCTCGCTCCTCCTCTTAGGCGAAGGCTCACGCGCTTCGGAGATCGGCGGCGCCTTACGCCTCGTGCTCAAACGTCGGGACCCACGAACAGGTGGTTCAGTGCTCGCGACGGTCGAGAAGGGTGGTCCCCATCAACACGTTCCCCTGCAGTTGGAGGTTGGTCATGGCCGCGACATCGCGCGTCGCGTGTGTGCGCATCCCGAGGTTCCCGATCGGCGCGGTGCAGCTCGCACAGGGACCGCTCGCCGACGTGCCCAACGCTAACGCGCATTGGGACGCGCGCACCATCGCGCTCTTCGAGAGTACCCGTATTCGCGCCGTCACCGCCGCTGCCACGCAAAGCGGCGTGCGCGTCGCGATGACGGTCGCGCAAGCGCGCTCCAAGTGTGCGACCATCACCCTCCTCCCATGGGACACCGCCGTGATCGCCCGCGAAGTCGCGCGCGCGAGCGCGGCCTTTCTTTCCGCGAGCCCACAAGTCAGTCCCGTGCGCGATGCCCCAGGCACCTGGTGGATCGGCGCCGATGGCTTCGAATCCATCGGTGGTGAACGCGCACTCGCCACCGCCCTCCTCGCACTCGCGCGCGTCTGGCATCCGCGCGCACGCGTGGCCATCGCCGACTCCTGCATCACCGCGCACGCCGCCACCTGGAGCGCACGCGCTGCCACCGAACCGTTGCACATCACGCATGGTGGCGACCGCGACTACCTCGCGCGCGTCCCCATCGCCCTCGTCCCCATGGATGTTGACCTGCGCGAGGCACTCGTCGCGCTCGGCCTGCGCACCGTCGGCGCGTTCGCTGCGCTCGATCCACTTGAGGTCGAACGCCGTTGGGGAAGCGATGGACTCACCGCGTGGCGACTCGCCTGCGCTGATGATCCGCGACGCGCCTCGCTCGCGCGCACCGATGATCCGCGCACCATCGTGCACGAACTCTCGACCTCCTCTCCGACGCTCGAGCCGGTACTCTTTCTCCTGCGCGCTTCGCTCGACCGCCTCGTGCGCCATCTCGCCGCCGATGGACTCGCCGCGGCCGCGCTCACAATCACCCTCACGCTCGATGATGGACGCACGGTCACGCGTGAAGTACGACCCGCGCGCCCCATCGCCCGCGTGGTGCCACTCTTTGAGCGCTGCCGTGCGACGCTCGATACGTGGACGCTCGACGCCCCCGTTGCCGCCGTTGAACTGCGCGTCAGTGAAACGGCACACTCGGCGGCCGAGCA
>JAYTDH010000178.1:0-1632 GCA_043736095.1 Gemmatimonas sp. | reverse complement strand
GGCGCTGGGTGGCGCGGACAACGTGATTGGCGCGGCCGCGGTAGCGCACACGCGCGTACGGGTGCAGGTGCGCGACGACGCGGCCGTAGACACCGGCGCACTGGAGCGTGCGGGAGCAAGCGGAGTCCAGCGGGTGGGGAAGGGCGTGGTACATCTGATCGTGGGGACTGACGCCGCAGCGTGGGCCACCACACTCGGTGCACGTACGCTTGCCGCGTTGGCGCTCATGGTGGCGGTGGCGACATCGACGCTCCACGCGCAGCGTCCGCTCTTTATATCGCCCGAGTACGAGATCACGTCGACCGGCGTGCGACAGAGCCGTTTTGAGGCGCAGGCACTCGGGCGCGACACGATTGTCTCGACGTATCCGCGGGCGGCGCGTGAAGTGCACTTCAAGTTCGCGCTCAACGGCCGCGACAACGAATTCCCACCGGGGATTGAACACACGATCAATCTGCGCCCGCGCGGTGGAGAGGTCGTCACGCCGCTGTACGCATTTGCGGTGGAGCCGCGCCCACAGCTTCCGCGTCCTGAGGACGCGAACGAGGGTGAGAACGGCAATGCCCGCGTGACCATTCGGCTCGACCTTCGCCAGGTGAAGCGCGCGCTGACGCAACGTGGATGGTACAAGCCGCCGCAGGGCGATACGATTCGTGCTCTCGCGCGCGTGACGGTGATCGGCGATACGGACCCGCTTGTCTGGGACGTCAATGCCGTATCCGTTGGTGCGCCGCAAGACCTCACTGATGCAGATCGCGATGGCATCTACGAGGTCACACTGCCGTTCCGCACAGAGTATCTCCGCCCGCTCGACGCGGATGGGCGCGCCATCTGGGTGCGCTCAGCGGATCTCTCCGCCTTCCCCGAGCTCCGCTCACCAGATCCGCTCCTCGATGCCCTGTATCGGCTCTCGCTGGAGGAGCTTACGCAGCTGATGCGCGACGATGGCGCGCTCGCAGCCGGCGCTAAGTGGCCCGGGGTCTGGACGCGCGATGTGGCGCTGAGTTCGCTGTTGTCACTCGCGATCGTGGTGCCGGAAGCGGTGCGGATCAGCCTGATGAAGAAGGTGGACGCGACGGGTCGAATCATCCAGGACACGGGAACCGGTGGCTCATGGCCGATCTCAACGGATCGGATGACTTGGGCGCTCGCCGCGTGGGAGGTTTATGCCGTGACTGGCGATCGCGAGTGGCTGCGCGCGGCGTACGCCATCATTAGGCGATCGGCCGAGGCAGATGCGCATGCGGCCCTAGACGTCGAGTCCGGGCTCCTTCGCGGAGAGTCGAGCTTCCTCGACTGGCGCGAGCAGAGCTATCCGCGCTGGATGCAGCCAGCAGATATCTACCAGTCGCTGGCGTTAGGAACGAATGCGGTCCACTACGGTGCCTACGAAATCCTCCATAGGATGGGGATGGCACTCGGCGCTCCGGCTGGCGAGTTGAATGCGTGGCAGATGCGCGCTGAGGGTATCCGCACCGGACTCGCCACTGAGCTCTGGCTGCCGAGTCTCGATCGCCACGCACAGTTCAGCTATGGACGCGTCTCCCGCGCGCGCTCGCCGCGGTATGAGGCGCTCGGCGAGTCGTTGGCCGCGTTGACGGGTGCGGCGACAGCGGAGCACGCCGCGCGCGC
>JAYTDH010000177.1:0-2043 GCA_043736095.1 Gemmatimonas sp. | reverse complement strand
GCCGAGGGTGACGAGCTGACGCTCGATTATGCCGGCTTCCTTGACAGCACGGCTGAGGTGTTCGTATGTCGTTGTGGGGCCTCGTCCTGTCGGGGGCGGGTGTCTGGGGTAGCAGGGAATTCGGTGACGGTGCGCGAACGCGCGCGCCGTGCCAGTTTATAGAGAGATTGTACCTACCACATCAAGGAGCGTTCGCATGTCTCGTCGCGGTATTGTGCTGTCCACGCTGTTCGCTGTGCTGCTGTTGGCGGTGCCCGCGCGTGCGCACGCGCAGAGCCACGCTGAGGCGGTCTGGACGCAGTTGAATCGCGCGTACAACCAGGTGAATGGCGAGGGCTTCGGCTCGCGCAACTACATCATCGGTCGGATGAACAGCGGGACCAGTGATAGCTGGACTCTCACGTTGCCTGGCGGCTCGAGTTACAAGCTCGTCGGCGTCTGCGACAATGACTGCGGAGATCTCGACATCCGCGTCACCATCGGCGATGACTTAGTGGCCGAGGATGTTCTCGACGACGATGTGCCGATTGTGAACTTCACGACGAAGCAAGAGAACCGCTACAACATCAAGGTCACAATGGCCACCTGCCGTTCTGACCCATGTTTCTGGGGTGTGGCGGTCTTCTACAAGTAGTCCTTCGATCGTCCCTCGACGCATTGAGGTACGGGAGGTACGAGGGGTAGGAAAGAGGTACGTAACGCGGCGCTCGGGAGATCCCGGGCGCCGCGTTCGCTTTCCCTGCGCTGTCGCGCGCGGTATCGTCAGCGCATGCCGACCGACCCGCTTTTCAAGTTGCGCGCGATCTGTCTCGCGCTCCCCGGTGCGCACGAGGTGGAGGCGTGGGGCGCCCCGACGTTTCGCGTGAAGAAGATCTTCGCGATGTACTCCGCGGCGTCCGATGTGCAGCACAGCGGCGGACGTCCGGGCGTATGGCTGAAGGCGGCGCCAGGCAATCAGGCATTGATGGTGCGTGATGATGCGGAGCGCTATTTCGTGCCGCCCTATGTGGGGACGAGCGGATGGATTGGGGTCCGGCTCGACAAGCGGCCGCCGTGGAAGGAAGTCGCGCGCCTTGTCGAAGAGAGTTGGCGACTGGTGGCGCCATCAAAACTCGTCAACGCGCGAACACGCTGACTTCAGACGCAAACAACGAGGGCGCCCCGAAGCATCGGAGCGCCCTCGCCGACATCTGTGAACACGAGTCCTGCACTCTCGCATTACACTGGGAAGAGCATCTCGCGATAGCGCGGCAGCGGCCAGTAGTTGTCGCCGATTGTGACTTCGAGCTTGTCTGAGATCTCACGGCACGCGGCCATCGAATTCGCGCCCGTGCTTGTTACGAACGCGGCGCACTTCGCCACGTCCTCGTGCAACGAGTGCGCACGCTTGATTGCCGCGTGCAATGCCGCGGTCCGCGTCTGCAGCGCGACAACGAGCTTGCCGGTAGACTCAGCCGCCACCTTCTGCGGGACAATCCGAATACCACCCTGCTTTGCGTTTGCGGCACCCTCAGCGAGCGCGCTGAGGTAGGCATAGCCGGCCGGAAGAATCTGCGTGTCGAGCATCTCGGCCAGCGTCTCCATCTCAATGAGCACGTCCTTCACATAGCGCTCGACGCGGATGTGGTAACGGCTCTCGAGCTCGGGCGCGGTGAGGATGTTGAGCTTGGTGAAGAGATCCTTCACCGGCTTCGTGTTCATCTGGGCGAGTGCTTCCGGTGCACGGCGAAGATTCAACAGTCCACGCTTCTTGGCCTCCTTCACCCAGGCCTCACTGTAGCCGTTGCCTTCGAACCGGATCGCCGACGTCTCCTTGAAGATCTTGCGGACGACCTTGAGCGCGGCATCATCGACCGAGCCGCCCTTCGTGAGCTCGGCCTTGAGTGCGGCGAGAATCTCGACGATTGCCTCGGCGACCACCGTATTGAGCGTCATCACCGGGAAGGCAATGCTCTGCGACGAGCCCACCGCGCGGAACTCGAACTTCGCGCCGGTGAAGGCGAGTGGCGAGGTGCGGTTGCGGTCGGTGTTGTCCTGCTCGAT
>JAYTDH010000176.1:0-1737 GCA_043736095.1 Gemmatimonas sp. | reverse complement strand
AGCGTGCGCCGCACGGCCTCTCCCGCCGTGCGAATGCTATGCCCCGCGACCTGCGCCTCGCCCGTATCCGGAGTGATCAACGTCGCGAGCAGCTTGAAGAGTGTCGTCTTCCCCGCGCCATTCTGCCCGAGGAGACCAAAGATCTCGCCCTCCGCGACCTCGAACGAGACATCCTGCAGCACGGTCGTGGTGGGCGAGGCAAAGGGCGCGCGCATCGTCTCCTGCCACGTGCGGCGCACGGGGAAGCGCTTGGTCAGCCCCGTGGCCGAAACAATCATCGCGCAGGGCCGCCGTACCACGCGAGGATCTGCGCCGCGGCCTCAGGGAGTCGCGCGAGATCGCGCGTGATAATCAACTGATGCACAGGCACGAGGCTCGAGATCGTGGCGGCGCGCTGCATCATCGTGGCGGCGGCGCCGCTGCCGAGCATGCGACCAATCTTTACGTGCGCCACGAGTGCCGCGGTCGCGAGCACCGGCGCGAGTGGCGTGCGCTTCACGGGCTCGGCGGTACCCACGTCGGTGATTGGCGCGAGCAGAAAAATTGCCGCGAGTGGCAGCGGCGCGTCGGCGGCCATTGGCCCCGCGTTCTGGTGCAATGCGACCTTGCCCTCGCGGGTTGCTTCGCCAGCGGCGTCCACGCCCACGGCGCGCACCGCATCCTCACGCACACGAAGACTGCGCACTCCCGGCCACGCCAGCGGCGGCGTGCCGGGTAGCACGGGGAGCAGATCGTCGCTCACCAGTGACGCGCCGGCCTTTACCATCGCGAGCGCCATCGAGGACTTGCCGTAGCCCTTCGGTGCAAGAAAGGCGACCACCCCTTCGCGCGTCTGCACTGCGCTCCCGTGCATCGGGAGATATCCATCGTGGAAGAGCGCCGTCGCGAGCACGCGCCCGAGCAGATGCGCGCGCACGAAGTCGGGAAAGGCGCCACTCTTTGGGGCGGCGATGATGTGCCCTCCATTCTCGAGCTCGAACGATCCCGTGTCGTCCACGACGATTCGGTATCCATCGCGATGCTGAAAGAGTCGCGCATGGCACTCGCCATAGATCACCTCATCGCCGATGGCGACGGGCTCGTACATGTCAAAGAGATGGTCCACCACCGAGAGACGCCACCGCGGCGTTCCACTGGCAATCGGGCTTAGTTCAGGGAACTCGAGTGTGGACTCAAGGCAGCTCCCATAGACAGAATAAGTCGGCATTAGTGCTCGTGTCCCCTAATCCAAAGCTCCGCTTGCAACGTGAAGTACACGCGGCCCGCGAGCTTGTCGTCATCGTATTTGAGAATGTGGTCCCACGCACGGCGGAGCACTGCCGTGTCGATCATGCCCATCGCTGCGAGGCGGCTCTCCTGCAGCATCTGCTCGGCGAGCGGCCATCCTTCGGCGCGCATCCCGTGCAGGAAATATGCGTCCGTTGTCCCGGTTCGGTGGGGGCGCGGCGCGAGCACGGAGGCCGGCAAGAGCTCGCGCACCGCACGGCGCAGGAGACGCTTGGTCTCGGCGCCGTCGGCGCGATCCGACCAAGGGCGCTGGGCGGCGAATCGCACCACCCGCTCATCCAAGAGTGGGGAGCGCATCTCGACCCCTTCGTCGAGCGCGAAGCTGTGCAGATGGCCAAACGTCCGTGGGAAGAATGGGAATCGGAGAAAGACCTCGGTCTCGCCGCGCACGAGGTTCCCGCGGGGAAGCGGAGGCTGCGCTGCGAGCTCGCGCGGAAAGACCTCCTGCGC
>JAYTDH010000175.1:0-2774 GCA_043736095.1 Gemmatimonas sp. | reverse complement strand
CAAATCCTGTCGTCCCGATGTTGATACGAGGCCCTGCGAGCAGTTCTGCTTGCAGGGCCTCGTGCATTTATGGCGCGCGCGATTCCTCACGCGCACCTCCTTCTCTTACGCCTGTGATGGGGATGCCGCACGATATGCCGCACTCGAGACTTCTCGACGAACTGCGCCACCAGACCTATGTTGCGCTCCGCCCCTCACCCGTTGCGGGGATTGGCGTCTTCGCGATTCGGCCAATTCCCCAGGGCTGTCGCGAGATCTTCACTCCACCTCACGGCGACGCGGATGGGTACGTCGCGGTGCCACGTGGGGAGATTGAGGCGCTCCCCGAGCACGCGCGGCATCTGGTGGAGACGTACTGCCTCTTTGACGAGACGCACTATCATCTTCCCGAGGACGGGTTCAAGAAGATGGACTTGGTACATTTTGTGAATCACTCCGAGCAGCCGAATGTGCGATCGATTGCGGATGGGGCGTGGTTTGAGGCGATCACGGATATCGCGGCGGGTTCAGAACTCTTTGTTGACTACGGGACGATTGTTGAGGAGTAGTGGTCTGGTGTGCCCTGTAGGGGTATCGAACCGGGTGCGGCGAGGCGCGCTGGCACTCTTTCTCGCAGCGCCGTTGATCGCAGGTGCAGTTGACGCGCGATCGGCGCGCGGCATCCGCGACAACGCCACTACCGCCAACGCCACCACCGACGACGCCACCACCAACGACCATCGCGAGATCGCCGGTGTGCTACGCGACGGCGAGTACACGCTCGCCCTCGAGCTGCGGCGCGCAACGTGGCATCCCAACGCACCGAGTGAGCTCGCGGTGGATGTCCCCGCCTTCGCCGAGGTGGGACGCGCGGCGTCCATCCCCGGGCCCCTGATCCGCGTCCCCGCGGGCACGCGCCTGCGCATCACAATTCGTAACGATCTCGCCGAGCGCGCGACCGTGCACGGACTGCATGACCACGAGGGCGCGCGCGATTCCGTGGTGCTGGCGCCCAACGAGTCGCGCGAGGTGCGCTTCGTCGCGCAGCGCGTCGGCATGTTCGCCTACTTCGCCCGCACGAGCACCACGCCGACGATCTTCGGCCGACGCGACGACTCACAGTTGATGGCGGCGTTCATCGTGGACCCGGCGGGAACGGACCCGCGCGCCGCAAACGAACGTGAGCGCGTCATGGTCATCACTGCGTGGGACGACTCGGTGCCAAACCCCGCCTCGCCCTACGGCCCGCGGCAGGTGTATGCGATCAACGGGCTGTCGTGGCCCTTCACGGAACGGCTCGTGTACGACGAGGGTGACTCGACCCGCTGACGCGTGCTCAATCTCAGCCAGCACGGACATCCGATGCACCTACACGGCACGTATTGTCGCGTGCGGTCGCGGGGCACGCCGTTCGTTGACTCCACGCTCAACGCCGCGTCGCGTCTCGTGGTCACGGAGCTCCTCCTCGCGGGCGCAACCATGACGATGGAGTGGAAGGCCGAGCGCCCCGGGAACTGGCTCTTCCACTGCCACGCGATCAATCACATCGACGAGGCGCTGCGGCTCGGCGAGGCCGCCGCGCGCAACGAACACGCGGACCACGCCACGGTCACCGACATGATGGCGGGGCTCGTCATGGCCATCACCGTGCGTCCCGCACCGACAACGGCCGGGCCTCCCACCGCAGCTCGACGTCGCGTCGCAGAACGGCGCGTGGCGCGGCGACACTTGCGACTCGTGGTCACGGAGCGCGCGGCATCAGGCACCGGGAAGCCCTCGCTCGCCTACGTCCTGCAGCGCGGCGCGCGCGAGCCATCGCCCGATTCACTCGAGCTACCGGGCTCCATGCTTGAGCTGCGGCAGGGCGAGCCGACCGCCATCACGGTCGTGAACCGCAGCCGGCAGTCGACCTCGGTCCACTGGCATGGTATGGAACTGGAGAGCTTCTTTGACGGCGTCGCGGGATGGAGCGGCGCGGGGACGACTATCGCACCGATGATCGCTCCCGGCGATTCGTTCGTCGCACACATGACGCCGCCGCGCGCCGGCACGTTCATCTACCACACGCACGCCGGCGAGCTCGCGCAGCTCACGGGTGGGCTCTACGGCGCGCTGATTGTGCGGCCGCGCAATGGCCGATCCGATCCGCACGATCGCATCATCGTGCTCGCAGACTCGACCGCCGATACACTCAACCGCACACCGCCCTCCATCATCAATGGTCGGCGAGACCCAGAGCCGATTTCGCTCCACGTCGGCACGACGCACCGGCTCCGGTTAATCAGCATCGGCGCCGTGACTCGCAAGAGGGTGCGGCTCCTTGATGGCGAGACCGTGCTCCGGTGGACGCCGGTGGCGAAGGACGGCGCCGAGTTCCCGGTAGCGGCGCGGGTGGAGTCGGTGGCGGATCAAATGTTCTCGGCCGGCGAGACGATGGACGTGCTCGTGACCCCGACGCGAGCGGGGGAGCTGGTGCTCGAGGTCGCGTCGCTTTCTGGGCCGCCGATTATTACGCGCGTGCGGGTGCTGGTGAAACCGCGGTAGTCGCGCTACCTGATGCTCGTGAGCGTTCTGGCTGCACGCGTCAGGGTCGTCGCACACCCACCGTTTGCACATCGCTCTCGCGTTGCTCCACGGGGAAGTAGATCCGCTCGGCGTCCAAATCGAAGTCGAGACGCGCGGACTGCCACCGCGCATCGGGAAACGACACGATGAGGCGAGCTCGGTTCGTGCCTGGCTCCACAATCCAGAACGAAGTTTGCGCGAGCGCATCGTGGGCCTTGCAGACAACCGAA
>JAYTDH010000174.1:0-4112 GCA_043736095.1 Gemmatimonas sp. | reverse complement strand
CCCGTGACAAAACGCTCGGCGAGCACCCCGCCGGTCGTGAGATCCCAGCCGTGATAGCCTTCACGGAGCCGCGCCATCTGGGCGCGTAACTCCTCGGCCGTGCGCACGACGGAGCGGGTTGTGACGCCCATGCTCCCTGCTGAAATCGCCGGTTTTAGGATGAGCGGCGCGCCCAAGCGTTCGAGGATCCCCGCGGCGCCGCGTCCATCACGCGGAACGATTTCCCACGGGGACGTCGGTACTCCAGCGCGATCAAACGCCCGCTTCATGTCAATCTTGGAGGTCGTGCCGCCGTAGAACGGCGCATCAGACCCGGTGTACCGCAGTCCGTGCCGCTCGAGCGCGTGAATCACTGAGAGCCCCGGCACTCCATTGGACTCATCGCCATCGCAGAGATTGAAAATCGTCACGGCGCGCCGCGTTGCGAGCTTCGCAATGCGTCCGATCACCGCTTCATGATCGGCCAGCGTCACCTTCTGCCACCGCCAATCGATCCCAAGCGCATCGAAGGCCCGACGAAACTCGGCGCGACTCTGCGTGAAGTCGCAGTACCACGCGAGATTTGGATCGTCGGTGATGAGGTGGGGCACCAGAACGCACACAAGCGGAGCGCTCGTGTGCGGTTCGACTCGAGGCGGTTGGGGCCGCACGGTCGTACTCATCGCCGGAATACGGTGAGCATCAGCAAGAATGATAGCGTGATTTAGTGCAGAAGGACACATTCTTTTTATGATCGTCCTGCGCTGCCTCTCCCTCGCGATCTTTGCAATCGCATCCTCGCCCATCGCGATGGCCGCCCAACAGTGCCTCGGACTTGCCCCCACCGCGCGCATTCGCGGGGCCCTGAGCGGTGAGTCTTCGCGCTCCGCGAAGGCGCGGGTCGATCGCGTGCGGGGCACGATTGCGCTCTCGCCTGCCGTGGCCATCACGGGGACCTGGGCCAACCATGAGTACTTGGATACGGAGGGGATGCCGTATCAGGCGAGCGAACGAGGGGCGCTGCTCACCTTTGAGGGACCCACGGGTGCGACGCAGAACCATCGCGTCTGGGGTCGCCATCGGATTCGAACGTGCCGTAAGTCGGGACTTCGCGCTCCGTCCCTTCGCGGCAGGCTCACTGGTGGTCGAGCGATTCGAGACCCTGCAGCCTGTCGGGGCGCGCACGACTCGCACCTACGCCATCGTTGAGCTTGGGCTCGGCGTCTCACTCTATCAGGCATTTGCGCTGCGACTCGGGATCCCCGTTCCGGTCGGGCGAGGGGATGGCTACCCGGCTCCGTACACGATGCGCACCTGGACCGCGAGCATCGTCTGGGGACGATGACGCGACGCGCGGATGCTCAGTCCATCCCCTCGAGCTTCACGATCATCACGAGGATGGCATGCGGCGGCACAGGACCACGCCCCCGCGCCCCATAGCCCAACCGTGGTGGCACCACGAGTTGCCACACATCGCCCACACGCATGTCGCGCAACGCGGCGTCGAACGCGATGATCACCGTTCCCTCGCCAATCCGAAAGCGCATCGGGTGCGCGGCGTCCGCGCGATCTACTTCGCGGCCCTCGGCGAGCCGCACCACGTACGAGACGCGCACGCGGCGTCCCGGCCCCGCTTCGGCCCCCGTTCCCTCAGCAATCACGCGATACAGGAATCCGCGGGGGTGCCGCGTCATCTCGGCGAGATTGACCTCGGCTTCGAGTCCGTAGGCGGTGTTCACGAGCAGTTCGTCGCTGGCGCGCGAAGCAGTGGTCAGCGATCCCGTTGTCACCGGGCCTGGCGCCACCGGTGCGGCCGTCACTGGCGGGACCGCTCGCGTACCACAAGCCGTCGAGATCGCGAGGACCACGCAGCGCGCCCACTGCCGCAAGGGACGCATCAAGGTGATCAGGCTCAGTACTTCGCGAGGTAGCGGTCCAGCTCCCAGCTCGAGACCTGCGAGATGTAGTCACTCCACTCGTGGCGCTTCGCGGCGAGGAACTGGGCCGTCACGTGCGGTCCGAGTGCGTCACAGATTTCGGTGTCCTTCTCGAGCTCGTCGCACGCTTCGTTGAGATCGCGCGGGAGATCGTCGATTCGCAAGCGGCGGCGTTCACGGAAGCTCATCTCCCAGATGTTCTCATTCACCGGCTCGCGACTCGTTGCCTCCGTCTCGATGCCATCGATCCCCGCGGCGAGCATCACCGCGAGTGCGAGATACGGATTGGCCGACGGATCTGGCGAGCGGAGCTCGACGCGCGTTCCTGTGCCGCGACGCGCCGGTACGCGGATCAACGGCGACCGGTTGTGCAACGACCACGCGACGTTCACCGGCGCCTCAAATCCCGGGACCAAGCGTTTGTACGAGTTCACCAGTGGATTCGTGATCGCACTCATCCCGCGGGCGTGCTTGAGCAACCCACCGATGTAGTGATGCGCAATCTTCGAGAGCTGGTACTCCCCCTTGTCGGCGAAGAACGCATTGTCGCCATTTTTGAAGAGCGACTGATGCGTGTGCATCCCGCTCCCGTTCTGTCCGAACACCGGCTTCGGCATGAACGACGCCACAAGCCCGAACTGCTGCGCGACATGTTTCACGACGAATCGGAAGGTCGCGATGTTGTCGGCGGTCGTGAGGGCATCCGCATAGCGGAAGTCGATTTCGTGCTGCCCGTGCGCGACCTCGTGGTGTGCCGCCTCGACCTCGAATCCGAGTTGCTCCAGCGTCGCCACAATCGCACGCCGAGCGTCCTCGCCGCGATCCATCGGCGCTAAGTCGAAGTAGCCGCCGACATCGTGCGTGAGGGTGGCGGGTCCCCCGTCCTGCGCCGGGCGGAACAAAAAGAACTCCGCTTCCATCCCAGCGTTCATCACGTAGCCCAGCGCGGCCGCGCGCGCGACCTGACGCTTCAGCACGTGGCGCGGATCTCCGGCGAACGCCTCGCCCTCTGGCGTGGTGACATCACAGATCAGTCGCGCCACCCGCTGCTGCGGATCCCCCCACGGGAATATCCGGAAGGTCGAGAAGTCGGGACGCAGCAGCATGTCCGACTCCTCGACGCGCACGAACCCCTCGATGCTAGAGCCGTCGAACATGATGTCGCCGGCCAGCGCCTTCGCGAACTGCGACGCCGGCACCTCAACATTCTTGTTGATCCCGAGGATGTCCGTGAACTGCAATCGCAGGAAGCGGACGCCGTGCGCCTCGCTCAAGGTGAGGATGTCCTTGGCGGTCGCGCCGGATAGGTCGGCGGGGATCGGAGTGGGCGTAGCGGCCATTGGAGCAATATCTCCGTTTCGCCCGTGGTCGCGCCATTGCCGCAGCTGTACGGAGGCATGACACCGATGCGCGGCTCCAAGCTGTGAGGAGGCCTGATTACCTTTCGGGCATGGCCCGTCATTGTGTCAACTGCGGTGCCGCGCTCGGTGAGCGCGGCGAGTTCTGTCATCGTTGCGGCGCGCCGCGTGACGGACGTTCCGTCACCACGTCGGGTCGGAATCTCTCGGGTCCCAACCTCGCGGGAGGCGCTTCGAACGCCGTGGCGACGATACTGCCGTGGGCCGTCGCCGGAGTCGCGCTCCTCGCGCTGGTCGCGTTTATCGTCGGCTCGAAGTTCGGTTCGAACGGCCGTTCAACTGGCGGTTCACCCATCGGTTCAAGCGGCGGCAGCGCAGGCAGTCCGGCGACGACCGTGGGCGCGGCACCGTTGGCGGGCGCAGCGGGCGCGGGCGGCCGTGCGCCTGATATCTCGCAAATGAGTCCGCAGGAACGCGCCGACCGCTTGTTCCAACGCGTGATGACGTATGTGTCCGAGGGGAAGAGTGATTCCGTGACCTTCTTCTCCCCCATGGCAATCCAGAGTTTCCAAGCGCTCGCGCCACTCGACGCGCACCAGCGGTATGATCTCGGGCTCCTCGGGTTAGTGAGTAGTGATGCGGCGATGGCGCGCGCGCAGGCCGACACCATCCTCGCGGAAAACCCCACCCACCTGCTCGGACTGATTCTTGGGATGCGTGCGGCCGGCCTGCAGAGTGATGCCGCCGCGCGCGCGCAGTTTGTGAAGCGCCTCAGTGCCGCGCTTGTCGGCGAGCGTGCGAAGGGGCGTCCCGAGTACCAGGACCACTCGCCGGACAT
>JAYTDH010000173.1:0-2923 GCA_043736095.1 Gemmatimonas sp. | reverse complement strand
AAGCGCCTGCGCGAAGGGGATGTCGGGCGCGCGCTGGGGTCGTTTGCGGCCTAACGGCTCCCCACGGTTCCTCACGGTTGCTCACGGCAGTGGTCGGTTAGAAATTGAGAGTTTGAAGAGGGCGGACCGCGTTGCGGTCCGCCTTTTTCTTCACCGGTGACTAGTGCGCACGCCAGACCTTGGGGCCATATTCACTCAGAGCCTCGAACTCCCCACTCACAGCTGCCCTTTTGTGATCGTCTTCGACGACATCTATAAGTCCTTCGGCGACAATGAGGTCCTCCGCGGCTTCTCCCTCGAGGTCAAGGAGGGCGAGACGATGGTCATCATCGGCTTTTCGGGAACCGGAAAGTCAGTGGCCATTAAGCACATCGTGGGGCTCCTCGAGCCCGATGCCGGACGCGTCTTCGTGGATGGCTCCGATGTCGGGCAACTGTCCCGCCAAGAGCTGTACAAGCTCCGCGCCAAGATTGGCTACGTCTTCCAGTTCGCGGCGCTCTTCGACTCGCTCACCATCGCCGACAACGTCGCGATGGGACTCCGCAAGCAGGGGCTCCTCACCGAGACCGAGATTACTGAGCGCGTCCGCGAGGCCCTTGAACTCGTGGATCTCAATCCCGATGTCGGCGACAAGCTTCCTGCTGAGCTCTCCGGCGGCATGCGGAAGCGGGTCGGCATCGCCCGCTCCGTTGCCTTGCGCCCCAAGTATCTCCTGTACGATGAACCCACCACCGGGCTCGATCCGGTCACCAGTGCGATTATCGACGATCTGATGGTCCGCATGCAGAAGCAACTCGGCGTCACCGGTATCGTCATCACGCATGATATGCGCAGCGCCTACACCGTTGGCACACGCATCGCGATGCTCTATGAGGGCACCGTGCGCCAAGTCGGGACGGTGGATGAGATCAAACACTCGCGCGATCCAATCGTGCGTCAGTTTATTGAGGGCCGCGCCACGCCCGATCTCGCGGGCGCTGCCACGCCGTGAGTCGGCGGAAGAAACCCCGCGAGGAGGTCTCCGCCGGCGGGATTGTCTTCCGCCGAGATGGCGAGCGTACCTTCTACCTGCTGATACGTGATCCGTATCGCAACTGGGGATTTCCCAAGGGGCATCTCGAAGAAGGGGAAGAGCCGGCCGCCGCAGCGATGCGCGAGGTGGGCGAAGAAACAGGGCTGAGCGGCCTCGCCATGCGCGCCGCGGTCGACCCAATCGACTGGACCTTCCGATTCCGCGGACGGCAGATTCACAAGATCTGCCACTTCTTCCTGATGGAGACGGATGAGCGTCAGACCACACCGCAGGCGGCCGAAGGGATTACCGCCTGCCGCTGGGCCTCGTTCGAGCAGGCGACCAAGATGATCGCCTACGACAACGCGCGCGCGGTGCTCGTTCAAGCGCATTCGTTGCTCCAGATGAACGGCGCCGAGTCGGCGGCCGCGCGCGCCATCGTCGCGAACTGAGCATGCCAGAACGCACGCTCGGCCCTGTCGCGCTACCCTCCGTCGTTGCCTACTCCCCGCGAGAACGCACGCGCGAGACGCTCAAGCGCGCCATCCCGCGTCGACGCGGCAAGCTCACCCTGGTAAAGTCGCGCGACGATCTGCTCCTCGCGCTGCGCACCTCGCTCGTCGACGCGGTGATTGTTGATCTCGCGCAGGCCGCCGATGACACGTGGGCCACTGCGACGATGGCACGCGAGTTTCCAAGCATCCCCTTCGTGGCCTACACCACGCTGCGTCCGGGAGAGCTGCCCTCTGTTGCGCGCGCCTGCCTGCTCGAGTTCAGCGAGTGCATCGCCGAGGGAATGGAGGACGAGATGATCCGCGAGCTCCTCGCCCCCGCGACCTTCACCGTACGATTCGCCACGGCGTTGCACGGGGCCGAAGCGCGACTCGGCCTCTCCACGCCGATCCAACTCGCGGCCTGGCGTTACATCGTCGCCCAGGGGGGACGCACCGTGCGTACCGAGGCGATCGCGGACGCCGTGGGACTCACGCGAGAGCACCTGAGCCGCCGTTTCTCGGCCGAGAGTTCGCCGAATCTCAAGCGCGTCATCGATCTCGTTCGCCTGCTGGCCGCAGCGGAGCTCGCAAAGAACCCGGGATACGATCTGATGGATATTGCGCGCGTTCTTGAGTTCGCCTCGGCCTCGCATCTCTCGGCGACCTGCCAGCGCCTGCTCGGCGTGAAAAGCAGCTCGCTCGCGCGGCTTCGTCCAACGGATCTGATGGATCGGTTTGTCAAACAGGGTCGGGCGCGGTCTCGGGGCTAGGCGAGTTCGCGCCGGGCTGTCTGGCGTATGTGCAAACAGGAAAGGGCTTTACCACGGAGGCTCGGAGGCTCGGAGGCACGGAGGGCGACGTGGTGCGAGCATTGACTCGGCACCCTCAAAGCACCTCGTTTAGAACGGCGCTCAGGCCCGACATCCCGACACGGTCCCTCCGCGCCTTCGTGCCTCCGTGGTGACCCGCCGTTCAGCCTCGCACCGCGACAAAGCACATTGCGGGAACCCCTTCATTGTGATTATTTTCACAAGCTGTACCTGAACCGCGCCACACCCTCGCAACACCGCGAGTTGACGGCGCCAAAAATCACGCTTCTCCTCTAGACCGATATGGCTTCCCAGACGATTCTGCGCCCGGGCGAGATCAAGGACATCCTCCTCCGCGAGATCGAGGCTGCTGACCTCAACAATCTCGACGTCGAAGAGGTCGGCTCCGTCCTCGAAGTGAAGGACGGTATCGCCCGCATCTACGGCCTCCAGAAGGCCATGGCCGGCGAGATGCTCGAGATCAAGTCCTCCGAGACCGGTGAGAACGTCACCGCCCTCGCGCTCAACCTCGAAGAAGACAACATCGGCGCCGTCGTGCTCGGCGACTACCTCAAGCTGAAGGAAGGCGATGAGGTCCGCCGCACCGC
>JAYTDH010000172.1:0-13109 GCA_043736095.1 Gemmatimonas sp. | reverse complement strand
GCGCGCGACGTCCGGAGGCATAGCCGTTGCCAGCGCTCGCGAGATTCCACCATCGGCCGCGATTCACGCCGCCGACGATTGGAACGGGCACTCGCTCGGTCAGTGGATCGAGCAATTCGCGTACGACCTTCGGCACTTGCATTGTGGTGGTCTCGGGCCAATACGTGGAGCCAAGCGCCTTAAGTTACAATGTCCTCAATGTGAGCGCCGTGGCACTCACGGTCGCGCCGCAGGCTCGGGTCTCAGTTGCGACGCAAGGGCGCCCGCACAACGGGGATGAAGTTCGGATCGGCCGCGAGAATGCGTGTGACCATCGCCGTGATGAGTTGCTCAATGACCTCGGGGCGGTTGCCCTGCATGTGCTTGCCCGGGAGCCATACGAGTTCCTTGGGATTGCCCGCGCTGACGTACAGCAGGGCGACGGAGCTGCGCGGGATTTGCTCGTCCTGATCGGCGTTGAGCATCATCACTGGGCGCGGGGCGACTTGAGCGATCCACGCCTCCGGTGTGAAGCGCGGGCCGGATATGAGCACATTGGCGAGATGCGCGAGCGGCACGCGCAGGGCGGGACTGGGGATGTCGCGCTTCAGGTTGTGCTCAAGGAGCGCATAGCTGTCCCCGCCGCCGTGGGCGAGCCAGAGTCGGGTGATGCGTTTGTCTCGCGCGGCCGCGATGGTCGCGAACGGCGCCCCGAAGCTCGCCCCGACCATCTCGATGCGGGTGGAGTCCACGTCAGGGCGCGAGAGGAGATAGTCGAGCGCGAGTTGGACCGCAGGCGGGGTGTCATAGAACGCGCGGCGAATCGCGGGGACCTGCTGCAGCACCTCGACGGCACCCGTCGCGCGAAGGTTGCCATCGTATGGGTACTTGATGGAAGCGAAGATTGCCCCGCGGGTGTCGCCGATCAGCTTGCCGGCATCCTTGCCGCGCACGGCGCCGCCGAGCACGATGAAGAGTGGACGGCGCACGATGGTGGGTTCATCGGCGGATGGGCGCCGAATCGCCATCTCGACACCGAGGCCGCTCGTGGCAACGAGATGCACATCCTGCTCGCGCGTGGGGCCATCCTCTGTCGCGGGGAATTCGCGCACGCTCTCAAGCGCGCTGCGTCGCGCATCGAACCGCGGCGTGGGGTCGCGCAGAAGCCAGGCCACGGTCGCGCCGCACCCGAGGAGCACGAGCGCGAGGCTACCCAGCAATAGTTTCCCAACGAATCGCATCAGGGTCTCTTCAATGAAATCAAACTAGATCGGGCGCCCGTACGTGAGGCGGCGCCAGATCCACTCAACGGGTCCAAAGCGGGCGCGTGAAAGCCACCATGCGCTCAGCGGCATCTGAACCAGCACGATCACCGCGGCGATCCCCATCGCCGTCGACGCCCCGATGCGCCACCACAACCCGAAGCCGAATCCATACGAGAGCGTCACGCAGACGACCGAGTGCATCAAGTAGTTCGTCAGTGCCATTCGACCAACCGGTGCGAACACGTTCACCAGGCGGCGTCGGTCGACGACCAACAGCGCGATGGTCGCCGCGTATCCGATCGCGAGCAGCGGGATACCAATCGCCTCCAGCACGACGCCGAGGAGCCCACCAAGCGAGGGCGGAAGATACGGCCACTGCTCGAGGGCCCAGGTCGCGATGAGATTCGCCGGCAGACCCACGCCCCAACCGAGCCAGCTCCATCGCACGAGTGTCGCCCGATGGTTTTCCAACGACAGCGCGAAGCCAGTGCGTACTGCCCAGAGGCCGAGCACGAACATGCCGAGCACTTTCGGAAAACGCATCGTGGCAAAGAGATCGAACCAGCGACCGACGAGCACGAGCAGATTGCCCTTGAATCCTTCGAGGATGCCGCCGGTCCCCACCGCCTCCATCATGGCGATCAACTCCGGTGGGAATCCGGGCTCGCCAGTCGCGGCGGATGGAGCAGCTCCGAACAGCGACCACCCGAGAAGCGCCAGCACGTACAGTGCCGTGGGCATCGCCAGAAGAATGGCGGTCCAGCGCAGCAGTTCGCGGTCGGTTCTCTTCGCGAACCAGGGCAACGTGAATCCGAGCATCGCGTACAGCATCAGGATATCACCGGCCCAGATGAACACGGCGTGAATCGTGCCGATCCCGAGCAGAATGCGCAGGCGGCGCTTGAATCGGGGCAGCATCGCGTCGCCGCCCCGAGCGAGTTGAACGCCGAATCCGATGCCGAAGAGCAGCGAGAAGATCGAGTAGAATTTGCCTTTGATGAAGACGTGTTCGAACAGCGTGGCCACGTGATCGGCCGCAGCGCTCGGCAACGCAGCTGCTCGTTCGTCAGGCAGAAACATCACGCCGAACATCGACATCACATTGGCAAAGAGGATCCCCGCGACAGCGAAGCCACGGAGGACGTCGAGCGCGGCGATGCGCTCGCGAACCGGAAGCGCGGTCGGGTGAGTAGACGGCGTGAGATTCGCCCCGCGCCTCACCCTACCTTCGCGCCCGAATGTTCTCAAACCAGTTGAGCAAGACAATCATCGACTGATCTTCCGTGCCATCACGTCGCGCGAAGAGGAAAGTGAGGCCGTCGCGGGACACGTCGTAGGTCCGATGCGTAAGTTCGGGATTGCCGCCGCTCCGAAAGAGCAGTCGCACCTCGCCCGGAACGAACGTCGAGCCGGCCACGACTGCGGCCGTCATCAAATCTTGTCCGGCGAGGAAGAAGATCTCGCGACCCGTCGGGGACCAACGAGGTTCATTGCCACCATCCTTCGAGACCTGCCACCGCCCGCCCGGACCCGGGAAAGGCCGCACGTAAATCTCATTGCGTCCCGACTCATTGCTCACAAACGCCACCCATTTGCCGTCCGGCGACAGGCTCGGTGAGTGGTTCTGAAAGTTTGAGGTGAAGAGCGGTCGTGGTACCCGCGCCGAATCCATGGGGGCAACGGAGATCTGACGGACTCCTTGCGGGTTGGCCTCGCGGAGAACAAGAAAGCGGCCGTCCGGTGTGAACTCGCCCGGCGTCTGATCACCGGGAGCGACGACCAGGGACTCCGCCGGGGCGCTACCGTCCGCAAGAATCCATGCGAGATCCGCCCCGTTTCCTGCACGCTGATAGACGACGCGTGTGCCGTCTGGCGTCCAAATCGGGCGAATTGCCGAGCCGTCAAACGTCAGGCGCGTGAGCGTCGTGCTGACGCGATTGAAGATCCAGATGTCATTGCTCCCGCCGTCGCCCACCGCGACGGCGATGCGGGTGCCGTCTGGCGAGAGGCGGGGAGTAGCGAAAGGACGGGACGGGCCGCCTAGCGGTCGCGATGCGCCGTCCCGCGTGAGCATCGCGAGCGACGAGACTCCCGTTAACCCCGTGGCGAACGCGATGGTCCCCGTGAGCGAGATCCCAAGCTTCGCGGTGCGGCTCGTTCCACCGACCTGCACGCTGTCTGCCACGGGCACCGGCGCGCCAAGCACCTCGAGGCGCTCGGCGTCGAACGGAACGGCCACGAGCGTTCCTACCCCCAGGGCCCCGGCATTCGTGCTACCAAAGCCAATCGTCGTCAGGGCGACATACCCCTGCACTACGTAGTGCGGGTCGGCACCCGCGACATCGAATCGCTTGATGACCCCAGTGCCGAGCGTGATCGCTGCCAGCCGATCTCCGGAGGTGTCGGCGGTCGCGAAGAGCGCCGACCGTCCGCCGGGCAAGAACTTCGGCCAGCGGTACGTCTCGGAGAGGCCGCTATCGGGCGCGGCCAGCGGCGTGGGCGTGCCACCGGCAGCTGGCACGATGTGCAGGCCACGTTCGTCCGCGAACAGAATGGTGTCCCCTTCATTCCACGTGCCACCGCGAAAGGTGCCACCGACGTCGGCGATCGGAAGCCGAGGTCCGCCGCCCACGGCAATCTTCACCAGCTTCGTGCCGACGACGAACGCGAGTTGCGTGCCGTCGGGAGAAAAGAATGGACTCAGCGCGCCCAGCGTTCCGGGCAACACCACCGGGTCGACTTGGTCCAGTGTGCGCGTCAACAGTTCCGTGCCGGCGCTCGTGGTCCCGACGTAGACGATCCGCGTGCCGGCGGGATCCAGCGCGATTACCTGTCCGGTGAGCCCGCTGGCGACAACCGGATCGAGTTTGACGGCGAATCGGCTAATCGGCGGAGGGGGAGGCGCGGGACGCATCCGCTCGCGGGCAAACAACGCGAGCGCCGCGACGAGCAGAACCCAGGGCGCCGCGCGGAAGGCGCGCGCACCGGCGCTCAGCGCCGCCGCGGTTCCACGCACGGCCGCGCTCGTCGCGCGCGTCCCGGAATCGCCATAGTCCGCTCGCGCCAGCGCTTCGTCGAACTCCTTCGCGCTCGCGAATCGATCCGCGGGGAGCTTCGAAAGCGCCCGCTGAACGGCCGCCTCGACATTCGGCGGAATCGTCTTCCGCTGCGCCGTGAGCGATCGCGGCTCTTCCGTGAGTACGCGTCCGATGATTGCCTGCGCGCTCGCCCCAACGAACGGCGGCTCGGCGGTCAGCATCTCGTAGAGCACGCAACCGAGCGCGTAGATGTCAGTCTTCGGCGTAATCTCGCGCTCGCCCATCGCCTGCTCGGGGCTCATATAGTGCGGCGTGCCGAGCGACATTCCCGTCTCGGTCATCCGCGCACCACCCTCGCTCCGGCTCGCCGCCAACGCGATCCCAAAGTCTGCCACCACGGCGTGACCGCCGTGCAGCAGAATGTTCTCGGGCTTGATGTCGCGGTGCACGATCCCGTTCTGGTGCGCGTACTCCAGCGCGTCGGCCACCTCACGGGCGAACCGCACCGCTTCCTCAACCGGCAGCTGGTGGTCGCGCTTCAACCGGTCGCGGAGCGACTCGCCCTCGACGAACGGCATCACGTAGTAAACAAGGCCTGCCGCTTCGCCGGAGTCGAAAAGCCCAAGGATGTGCGGATGCTGGAGATTCGCGGTGGTCTTGATCTCAGCGAGAAAGCGCTCCGCGCCGAGGATCGCCGAGAGCTCGGGGCGGAGCACTTTGAGCGCGACCTTTCGGTCGTGGCGCACATCGTGCGCGAGGTACACCGTGGCCATCCCACCCGCGCCGAGCTCGCGCTCGATGCGGTAGCGGTCGGCGAGGGCGGCGACGAGGTGATCGGGGAGAGAATTCACGCAACAAAGTTGACCCCGAGGCGAGGATTGCGCGAGGTGCTCAGCCGTGTTCTATCGTACCTTTCGGTCGCGCTGCGTCGAATACCTGCGCCGGTTGCACCACCCTACGAAGCCCGTCAGGCAGTCTCACGAAAGGGATTGAACTCCGAGCCCTTCTACCAGGCGCACCCATGTCGCGTGATCGCGTTCTTCGCACTGCTCTCTGGGGTGCCGTCGCACTCAATGCCCTCGGCGTGGTCGTCTTCGCGCTGCCAGCCCTCGGCTATCCCTCACCGCTCCTGCCGATCGCCGTGCCGCCCTTCTTTGCGGCGCAGATCGGATTCACGATTGCGCTCTTTGGCGGTGTCTACGCGTGGCTCGCGCTGCAGCCACAGTTCAATCGCGCCCTGGTCGTCGTGGGTGGCCTCGGCAAGCTCGGCTTTTTTGCGCTGACCGTTGCGTACAGCGTCGCCGGCGTCGTGCCAGTTGAGATGGCGCTCAATGCGATGCCGGATCTGCTGTTCGCAGGAATCTTTCTCTGGTGGGCGCGCGGCGCTGGCTGACGCTGTCTCCGAACAAGGAAACGCCACATGAAGCCCAAATCGTTGTTGGTGTCCAAGGTGAGCGTCGCGCTCGCGGTGTTGAGCCTAGTAGCGAGCGGACTGACCCGATCGAGCCGTGCCGTTGCCGCTCCGACGGACAACAGTCGCCCGTCCGATGGCGAACTGGTTCAGGTCGCGGAGATGAGCATCGCACGGGCCGCCCACACCGCAACTGCGTTGCCCGATGGCCGCGTGCTTGTGGCGGGTGGTTTCGTGGAGAAGGGATCCGCGAAGGGAGCCGAGGTTTACGATTCGCGCGCGGGGCGATTCTCGTCACTCCCTCCGATGATTACGACGCGCCACAGTCACACCGCCACGCTGCTGCACGACGGACGAGTGTTGATTGTCGGTGGGTATGGTGACGGAACCGCGACCCTCGCGACTGCCGAGATCTTCGACCCAGCGACGAACTCGTTTGCCTCCACGGGCTCGCTACTCGCGGCACGCGCCGGGCATGTGGCGGTCTTGCTACAGAATGGCAAGGTCCTCGTCGCCGGTGGCGTGGGGCCCGGTTGGGACTTTCTCTCGAGCGCGGAGCTCTTCGATCCGGCGACCGGACGATTCTCGACCACGGGAAGTATGACTGTGGCGCGCGAGAGTCATGTCGGAGTCCGACTCGTGGACGGACGGGTGCTGATCGTCGGCGGACATCGCGGCCGAAGGGCAGACATCACGCTCTACGCGTCAGCGGAGATGTACGATCCGGCCAGCGGTGTCTTTAGCCGCGCGGGCGATATGCGCGTTCGCCGACACAAGCACGATGCCGTCTTGCTGCCCGATGGGCACGTGCTGGTCACCGCAGGCTCAGACGAACGTGATGATCGCGGCGTGCACGATTCGTCGGAACTCTTCGATCCGGCGACAGGAGCGTTCACCGCTGGACCGACGATGCAGCTCGGTCGTTACAAGCATGCTGGCAGTAGCGTGTTGCTGCCGAGCGGCCTCGTGCTGATTGCCGGCGGCGCACCGCAGGCTGAGACCTACGACGCGAGAAATCACAGGTTCAGCCTCGTGGGCGGCGTCGCCCGCATGGCGGGTCAGTTCTCGGCGGTTGCACAACTATCTGACGGCAACGTGTTGATCACCGGGGGATACGGGAACGGCGGCGGGCCGCGGTCGTCCGCGTGGTTGTACCGACTCCCAGCACCTACAACGCCGCGTGCCCCTCCGCGAGTCGCCGGAGATCGTCGTTAACGGCGCGTAGTTTGCCGGTGATCTCGCTCAAGTCCGCACCGCTCGGCGCCAAGTCACGTAGGGCGATTAACTGTTGGTGTAGCAGTTCCTGCTGCGCATCGAGCCGGGCGCGCAGGGCGCCGAGCTCGAAGATGCGAGATTCGGCACGCTCGAGAAGGGCGCGCTGTGATGCGAGCATCGCGCGGAGGGCGCTATCGCCGCTGGCGAGCGCGGCAAGGCGAGTATCGAGGCGTTGGATCTCTTCGGCGTTGACCATCTCACGGAGGGCAAGGAGCTCGCGATCCACCGACTCTGTGGCGCGCCGAGCCGCGGCGCGCGCATCGGCGAGACCATCAGGGAGGGCAACGCCAGCGGCCGCGACTTCGCGCAGGAGATCATCAGTCGACCGTGCCAACTGTCGAACACTCTTCGTCGAGGGGTGACCGAGGACGACTGAGTATCGCGCCTGCTTCCATCGTGGATCGGCATTCGCGAACGAGAACGCCCAGCGTTGTTGCCTCGCATCAAGGCCGGTGCGACGTCGTAGCCGACTGGCGAGGTACACCAACGCCGCGACTCCCACGAGAGCGAGTGCTCCCGCCACGCCGATATACCACTTCAACGAGCTGGTCTCCGATGTGAGCAACTCGCCCATCGCAGTGCTATTGGCCGGGGCGAAGGCCCAAACGATTGCGCCAGCCTGGATTGGTAGGAGGATACCGGTGCTGATTCCGTTCATCCAATGGACAGCACGGACCTCGAACGGCAGACGCTCCCACACGTCGCCGGGTCGACGGAACTTCTTCGGCCACCAGATGAACCACCAGGTCGGCGGACGCAGCGCAATCCGTAAGCGAATCGCCCGTGTCGCTGGATCGCCTCGCAACGTGCCAACGCGCGCTCCGATTGCGCCCACGACGGCGGCAGTCACCGTAGCGGCGGCCCACACCGCCACCGACTGGCCGATTCCTAACCCCGACAATCCCGCCACGCTTCCCAGCGGCACGAGCGCCGCGCCGAGGCTGCTCGCCACGGTGATTTTGGCGACGATGGCATCGTTATCCGCCGACTCAGGGCCGAGTAGCTCGTCATCAGTCGTCGCACGCAGCGCGGTCGCCATCTCCTGCGCGGTGGGCCAGCGAGCCTCGGGCGCCTTGAGCATTGCGCGGGTAACTGCCGCGACGAATCCGGGCGCTTCCTCCCGCACCGCCTCCGGCAGCGGTGCCGCCACCGCCGCCAGTTGGCGCGCGATCACCTCACGCGCATTCGACCCACCGAACGGCAACGTCCCACTCACCATCCGGTAGCCGATGACGCCGAGGGCGTAGATATCGCTCCGCCCGTCAATCGCGCGCTCCCCCGACGCCTGCTCAGGCGACATATAGTGCGGCGTGCCGACGATGATTCCGGTCGAGGTCAACGACCCCGCCGATCCGATGTCGCGCGCGATCCCGAAATCCGTGAGTAGCGCGCGTCCCGTCGCGGTCTCGAGCAGGATATTCTCGGGCTTCAAGTCGCGATGCACGGTCCCCGATCGGTGGGCGTAGTCGAGCGCGTCGGCGATCTCGGCGAGGATTCGGATCGCGTCGTCCGTCGCGAGGCGGCCCTCGCGCGTCAGTCTCGTTGCGAGCGTCTCGCCATCGACGTATCCCATCACGAAGTAGAGCTCGCCGCCCACATCGCCAAAGGTGTGTAACGGCACGATGTGCGGGTGCGTCAAACGCGCGGCGGTGCGTGCCTCTCGCCGAAACCGCTCACGCGACTCAGTATCGGCGGCCGTATCGGGTCGCAGCACTTTGATCGCAACCATCCGCTCGAGTGCGCGCTCGCGCGCGAGCAGCACCACACCCATTCCTCCCGCGCCGAGGACGCGGAGCATCTCGTACTGCACGTCGAGGTACGATCTCAGCGCCACGGAGATCGGCCAGTCGTTCGTCGCGTCGTTCGTCGTGTCGTTCATCGCGTCGTTCATCGCGTCTCCGGTTCGGAGCTGATTCGGCTAGCTCCGCTCGCGCACACCAAAGCCAATCAAATATCCCACGATCCAGAACTCACCGATTGTCGCGGGCACTGTCATCAGACCCGCGAGGAGGCTGGCCTCGGGGAACAGCTGCGCGACAAAGGCACTGAGCACATATCCGATGCCGCCCGCGATCAGGATAAATCCCAACGGACGCGGGAGCCAGCCGGAGCGCACTACCAGCCAGCCCATTGGGATAAGCCAGAGTCCAAAGAAGATTGACCCGACGCTCCACAGGTTCCCGCTCACGACGTACAGTAGCTGGACCGTTGCCGTCGTATCGCCTGCGGCAGACAACGCGATGTTGCCGGCCACGTTGAGCGCCGTCGCGAGCAGGGCCGCGCTGCCCAAAATCACGACCGCATTAATCAGCCCGAAGGCCGCCAGTGAACCGGCCGCGAACGCGTCGACACTGCGGAAGAGGCGATAGAACCAGATCGCCGCCAACGCTTGGGTCAAGACAATGCCCAGCTCCAACGCGACACCGAGGCGCGCGAGCACTCTGTGGTCCGTGAGGTTCGCCAACGTACCGCGCGGATCGTCACCGACGAAGATCTGTGCGCGGACGAGCAGGAAGCCCAACATCCCAGTGATTGCGAGGCCAAGGTAGAGGAGGCCAGTGATCCGGGCGGTGCGCTTTAGCTCGAGCAGGGTGGCATCGGCGGGCAGAGCAGATTCGCTGGCAGTCACAGGCATCTCAACGGGCTCGAGGGTTTGCCCAACGCACGCGATAGCATTGCGGGTGGGTGCGTGGGCGAGTGCGGGCGGCACTTCTAGAACATACTTCCGGTCCGCGCCGCGGATAGGCGGTGCAGCGGCGGCCCATCGCTGGCCGCTCTCGACCGCCGATCGCCACGCGCTTGCCATCTCCGCCCCCGCCACGCGTTATTTCCGCGATGTCCTCCCCAGGTTTCGGCTGGCTCGACCTCGCTGTCCTCCTCGCCTACCTCGGCGGCACGACCGCGCTCGGTCTCTGGGTTGGTCGGCGGCAGAAGGACGGCAAGGACTACTTCGTCGGCGATGGCTCAATCCCGTGGTGGGCGGTGATGTTCAGCATCGTCGCTAGTGAGACGAGCGCGCTGACTTTTATTTCGTCCCCGGGCCTCTCGTATGGCGGGGGCGCCGGGCTCGGCGATCTGGGATTCCTGCAGGTGGTCGCTGGCTACATCATCGGACGCTTTGTGATTGCGTGGCTGTTGTTGCCGCGCTATTTCGGCGGGAAACTCGTGACGGCGTACGCGCTGCTCGAGACGCGATTCGGGACCGCCACACGCCGATTCACTAGCGTCGTGTTCATGGTCACGCGCGGTCTCGCCGATTCGGTCCGAGTGTTTGCGACAGCGATTCCGGTGGCGTTGATTGTCGGCCCCGCGGTGGGGAATGACAAACTCGTGATGCCCGCCGCGATTCTCCTGCTCGGACTCCTCACCGTCGTCTACACGTACAAAGGTGGGATGCGCGCGGTGGTGTGGACCGAACTCATTCAGGCGACGGTCTATGTGAGCGGCGGACTCATCGCCGTCGTGCTGATCGGACGCGCGGTGCCTGGGGGATGGAGCGAGATCTGGGGGTCAGCGGCCGCGGCCGGAAAGACGAACATCATCGATACGTACACCGGCTTCGATCGGCCACACACGATTTTTGCCGGACTCCTCGGCGGCGCCTTCATCGCACTCGGATCGCACGGCACCGATCAAACGATGGTCCAACGGATGCTCGCGTCACGGTCGCTTCGCGATGCACAACGCGCGATCATTGGCTCGGGCTTCGCCGTCTTCGCGCAATTCTTTCTCTTCCTCTCGATCGGACTCGGGCTCTGGGCGTTTTATCAGGGCCGAGTGTTTGCGGCGACGGATCTCATCTTTCCGACGTTCATTATTGAGCAGATGCCGCCGGGGCTCCTCGGCCTGATTGTCGCGGCGATCATCGCGGCCACCATGAGTACGCACTCGGGCGCAATCAACTCGCTCGCGGCCGCAACGACGCTCGATATTTATCTGCCGCTCACGAAGCGTGCGCCCGACGATCCGCGGGCGCTGGTGATGGGCAAGCGCTTCGCGCTCGTCTGGGGTGTCGGCCTCACGCTCGGTGCGCTGCTCTTCAAAGCGCAGGGCACGCCGGTGGTCATCATCGCGCTGTCGATTGCCTCGTTCACACAGGGCGGGCTCGTCGGTGGATTCCTGCTCGGCATTCTCTGGAAACGCGCCATCCAGCGTGATGCGATCCTTGGGATGTCGGTCGCAATCGGCACGATGGCGTTCGTCGTGTTCGCCAAGCAACTCATCGTCGCGTTCCCCGGTCTCGAGGGCATGCTCGGCGGCGTGGCGCGCATCGCGTGGCCTTGGTACGTGCTCATCGGTACGTCGCTCACGATGACTGTCGGCATTCTTTCGTCGTACACGCATCCCATGCCGACCTCGTCGGCGCGCAGCTGAATCTCCCCCGAGTCACCTCATGAACATCTCCTGGATCGACTGGGTCATCGCGGTTGTTTCGATCGCCATCTGCTTCATTCCGGCGCTCTTCCTTGCCAAGCGCTCGAGTCAGAGCACGTCCGAGTTCTTTGCGTCGGGGCGTTCGGTACCGTGGTGGCTGGCGGGACTCTCAATGGTCGCGACGACCTTTTCCTCTGATACGCCGAACTGGGTGACGGAGCAGGTGCGCCGCTACGGCGTAGCGGGAAACTGGCAGTGGTGGGCGTTCGTGCTGACGGGCATCGCGACGGTGTTCTTCTTCGCGCGACTCTGGCGTCGCTCGGGCGTGCTGACAGATCTCGAGTTCTACGAGCTGCGCTACTCGGGGAAGTCGGCGTCGCTCGTCCGCGGCTTCCGCGCGGTGTACCTCGGCCTCTTCTTCAACTGTTTCATCATGGGCATGGTGACGTTGGCGGCGTGTAAGATCGCCAACATCCTGTTTGGACTCACACCGTTGCAGACGATTGTCATCACGGGTGTGCTGAATGTCGTGTTCGCTGCGCACTCTGGGCTCTGGGGTGTGCTGGTCATCGACATGATTCAGTTCTTCATCAAGATGACGGCCGTGTTCGCCGCGGCGTGGTTCTCGCTCGTGGAAGTGGGGCGTCGCCTCGGTGGCGAGGCGAGTGGCTGGCTTGGACTCAAACTGCTCGTATCGCGTCTCTCGACGATGCAGGTGGTGCAGGGGACGGGAGCCGGCGACCAGCCGGTGATGTCGCCTTCTGATGGCGCTGGCCAGCCGATTCTCGATCTCATGCCGAACTTCGGAATGTCCGAGCTCGCGCTGATGATCTTCATCATGCCGATCGCTGTGAGTTGGTGGGCCAACTGGTATCCTGGCGCCGAGCCGGGGGGCGGCTCGTATATCGCCCAACGCATGCTCGCATCGAAAAGTGAGAAGGACGCGCTCGGCGGCACGCTCTTCTTCAACATTGCGCACTATGTGCTGCGCCCGTGGCCGTGGATTATCACGGCGCTCTGCTCGATCATCGTCTATCCGGACCTTGCCTCAATCCAGGCGGCATTCCCGGCAGCTGATGCCTCGTTGATTGGCCACGACTCGGCGTTTCCAGCGATGCTCAAGTTCTTGCCGGTTGGCTTTGTGGGGCTGATGATTGGTGGGCTCCTCGCCGCGAATTCTTCGACGATTCTTACGCACTTGAATTGGGGCTCGTCGTACCTCGTGCACGACTTTTATCGGCGCTTCATCAAGAAGGACGCGAGCGAGGCTCACTATGTGAACGCGGGGCGGCTCTCGACGGTGCTGCTCTATGTGGTCGCGGCGCTGCTCTCACTCACGATGAGTAGCGCACAGCAGGCCTTCCAAGTGCTGCTTTCGATTGGCGCGGGCACCGGGCTACTCTACATCGCGCGCTGGTTCTGGTGGCGCGTGTCGGCGTGGTGCGAGATCGTCGCGATGGGGATGTCGCTGATCACATTTCTCGTGGTGCCGCGCCTGATGCCCGATGCGGGATTTGCGACGGTGACGATCGTACAAGTGGCGATCACGACGCTGGCGTGGCTGATCACCGCGTACGTGGGCCCAACGACCGATCGCGCAACGCTCGTGGCGTTTGTGCAGAAGGTGAAGCCGGTCGGTGCGGGGTGGGAGGATATTCGCCGAGAAGCGGGGATCTCGGACGCCGAGGTGGCGCAGGAGAATCGCATCGGCGCGGCGTTCGTGGGGTGGATCGCCGGGTGCGTGGTGATTTGGTCGTCGCTCTTCGC
>JAYTDH010000171.1:0-5559 GCA_043736095.1 Gemmatimonas sp. | reverse complement strand
TGGTCGTGGGCCGCAGTCTCACCGCGCGCCATGTCATCGCGGCGCTCGACACGCTCGCGGCGACGCGCGGGCTCCCGCACACGATTGCGGTCGACAACGGCACCGAGTTTACCAGTCAGGCGCTCGATGTCTGGGCGGAGCAGCGCGGGATCCATCTCGACTTCAGCCGGCCGGAAAAGCCGAATGACAACGCGTGCATCGAGAGCTTCAATAGTCGGCTCCGCGACGAGTGTCTCAACGAGCAGTGGTTCACGTCGCTCGTGGATGCACAGGTCAAGATCGAGCGCTTTCGCGTGGAGTATCAGACCGAACACAGTCACAGCAGCTTGGGCGGCTTGACGCCCACCGAGTACGCCGCTCGATTCACCCCCTCCGCACCCGCTGAGGACACTCGATTGTCAGCTTAAGACTGGACCTAAGTCGGGGGGAATCCCGCCTTGCGAGGTAACCCCCATCCAGCCATTAGCGCCGTACTCCGCTCGTTATCCTGCAGCCACCGCCGCATAATCCCGACCGCCGCCGTATAACCCAGCCCGCGCGCCGGCCCTCCACTCCCCCCGGAATACGCTAACGGTCCCAGGGTAAATGCCCCAGGACCTTCAGACGAACTTATCCTCGCGTTTGCAGATTCCCGTGCAAACGAGCATCGCGACGCACTCTCATAAGTCGCAACTCGCTACACCGTGGCGACTGCTGTGACCCGGCAGCCCAGGCCGCACATCACTCAGATCGTGATGATCCGCCCGCGAATCGTGCGCGCCATCGGCGCCATCGGCGCGGCCGGTGCCGCGGGAGGCGTTGGAGGAGTCGGCGCGACCGTCGAGGATTCCCAGGTCGCACCATCGGGCGTTCCCATCCGAACCCGCGGACGCGTCGTCATCGTGCGCTCAATCTCCTCGCGCATCAGCGGAGATACGCCGCGACGTTCGAATGTCCCGATTCCATCGCTTCCCTGAAGGTCACTCGCCTTCACCGAGACCACGCGCACCGTCCGCGTCCGACCCGCCGAAACCACGCTGAGCTGCACGGTGTCACCTGCCGTGAGTTCGCCAATCTCCCGACGCAGGCGCTCCGCCTTCGCGCCGCCCACGGCATCGTCCTCCGCATCCTCGCGGGACACGCGAACACTGACGCCATTGATCGCCGCTATGCGATCCCCCTCCACAATCCCCGCCTTCTCCGCTGGTCCGTCACTCGTCACCGCCGAGACGAACACGCCGATCGTGTCGCGCGCACTCCCCGTGCTCCCGATCGTCAGCCCCAACACGGCCCGATTGCTCACACGCCGCATCATCCCCATCGGCGATGTGCTCGCGTAGAGCTCCGACATCGGCACGGGCTTCACCTTCACCGTGCGCACGCGCCCATCCGTCACGACGCGCAACTCAACTTCGTCCCCTTCCTTTACCTTCGTCATCTCACGTACCAACCGGCGCGACAGCACGCCGTCGTACTCGTTCTCGCCCGCATCGGCGCGATCGGCACGCAGCGACACGCCATTGATCGCCTGCAGGCGGTCTCCTTCCTTGAGCCCCGCCTTCTCGGCAGGCGAGCCACTCTGCACGTCCTCAATCACAAGACCAAGCGTGTCAGCTCGCACGCTTTCGGACGCGGTAGTGATGCCAAGCATCGGCCGGTCGGAATTGCTGGAGAACACCACGCGCTCGCCGGGGACACGCGTGAGCACGTGCACCTCCTGGGCGGACGCGAAAATCGGGAGGGTCGCGCAGAGCGCCCCCGCGAGCAGGAGGTATCGCAGGGTGATCACTGACATCGGAGCGCTCTGGTGTCGGGTCATGTAAAGGTCCTATGGGCAAGGGTCTGCCCCTTCGGTCACCTCCCCCCAGCGGATGGTTGCCCGAGGACGTAGAATCATCGTGCCCCTGCGCCTCTGCGCGGGGGAGGACCTCTCACCACTGAGCCGATGCGCGCGACCACCAGACTCGCCCTGCTCCTCGCCCTGCTCCTCGCCCTTCCCGCCCTCGTGCTCGACGCACAGGGCCGCCCCTCACGCCCCGCTGGCACCGCTGGCACCGCTGGCACCGCTGCGTCCACCACCGCACCCGCGACGCCAACTGACTCCGCCGCCGGCGGGATCGCCACATCGGCGCTGAGCGCCTTCCGCTTCCGCGCCATCGGCCCCGCCACCTACTCCGGCCGCATCGGCGACATCGCCGTGCATCCGGACGGCAAGACCTGGTACGTCGCGGTCGCTTCCGGCGGCGTCTGGAAGACGGAGAACGCGGGCGTCACGTGGGCGCCAATCTTCGATTCGCAAGCGAGCTACTCGGTGGGCACGGTCACGCTCGATCCGAACGATCCGAATATCGTGTGGGTCGGCTCCGGCGAGAACAATGCGCAACGCTCGGTCAGCTACGGCGATGGCGTCTACAAGTCGGAAGATGGCGGCCGCACCTGGCGCAACATGGGACTCAAAGAGTCCGAGCATATCGGCAAGATCGTCATCGATCCGCGCGACTCCAAAGTCATCTACGTCGCCGCTCAGGGACCGCTCTGGAGCGAAGGTGGCGAACGCGGACTCTACAAGTCGATTGATGGCGGTGAGACGTGGGCGAAGATTCTCTCCGGCGCAAAGTTCGCCGGCGTCACCGACATCTCGCTCGACCCACGCAATCCCGACATTCTCCTCGCCGCAACGTGGCAACGGCATCGCCACTTCTTTGGCTATCTCGCCGGTGGACCAGAGAGCGGACTCCATCGCTCCACCGATGGCGGCAAGACGTGGAAGGCCGCAAGCACCGTTCCCTCTGGTGAGGGACGCATCGGCCTCGCGCGCTCGGCGTCCGAACCCAACGTCGTCTACGCAATCGCCGAGGCTGGTCAGACGCGTGGCGGCACCTTCCGCTCCGATGATGGTGGCGCGAGCTGGCGTCGTCAGGGCAACTACGCGACCATCGGCCTCTACTACGCCGAGATCTTTGTTGATCCCAAGAACGCCGATCGCGTCTACGCGATGGATGTGATGGTCCAAGTCTCCAATGATGCGGGCCGCACCTTCGCCAACCTCGGCGAAGCGGGCAAGCACGTGGACAATCACGCGCTTTGGGCCGATCCCGCTGACACGGATCACCTGTTGATTGGCTCCGACGGCGGACTCTACGAGTCGTTCGATGCGGGGCGGACGTATCGCTTCAACGCGAATCTTCCGCTCGCGCAGTTCTACAAGATCGACGTCTCGCGCACCGGACCCTTCGCCATCGTCTGCGGCGGCACACAGGACAACTACTCCTTCTGCGGGCCGACGCGCACCAACACCGACAACGGCATCCGCAACTCTGATTGGTTTGTCACGAACGGCGGCGATGGCTTCCAGAGCCGCATCGATCCGGTCGATGAGCACATCATCTACGCCGAGTCGCAGAATGGCGGCCTCGTGCGCTACGATCGCCGCACCGGTGAGTCGGTGCGCATTGTCCCTGAGCCCGGCATCGGGGAAGATCCCTCACGCTGGAACTGGGACTCGCCGATCCTCATCTCGCCACACCAGCGCACGCGACTCTACTTCGCGTCGCAACGCTTGTATCGCTCGGATGATCGCGGCGACTCATGGACCGCCGTCTCGCCCGACCTCACGCGCAACACGGCGCGCCCGACGCTCCGCTTCCAGGGTCGGCTCTGGAGCGTAGACGCGGTCTCGCGGAACACCTCCACCGCGTTCTACGGCAACCTCTCGGCGGTTGCCGAGTCGCCGAAGGTCGAGGGCCTTCTATATGTAGGCACGGATGATGGTCTCATCCAGGTGAGCGAGGATGGCGGCACGACCTGGCGGAAGATCGAGAAGTTCTCCGGCGTCCCCGACACCTCGTACGTCTCGTATATCACGCCCTCTGCGCACGACGCCGATGTTGTCTATGCGAGCATCGCGAACTACCAGCGCGGCGACTTCAAGCCATACCTGCTGCGGTCGAGCGATCGTGGTCGTTCGTGGAACTCCATCACCGCGAATCTGCCGGCGCGCGGCTCAGTGCACGTGATCCAAGAAGATCCCAAGCAAAAGGGCCTGCTCTTCGCTGGCACGGAGTTCGGTCTCTGGGTCTCATTCGATGACGGCGCACGATGGAGTCAGATGCGCAGCGGCCTTCCGCCAATCCCGGTGCGCGACATTGTCTTCCAGCGCGAGATGGATGATCTCGTCATCGCGACATTCGGGCGCGGCATCTACGTGCTTGATGACTACTCTGCCCTACGACTGTTGACTCCTGCTGCGTTGCGCGCCGAGGCGATGATGTTCCCGTCGCGTCGTGCCTTCTTGTTCCTCGAGGATTCTCCACTCGGCGGCAATGGCGTGAGCTTTCAGGGCGCGTCGCACTTCTTCACACCGAATCCTGCGGTCGGCGCGACCTTCACGTATCACCTGCGAAGCGCGCTTCGCTCGCAGCGGGCGGCACGTCAAGCGCGTGAGACGGGGCTCGATCGCTCCGGTGCCGATGTGCCATTCCCGGGATGGGAATCGCTGAAAGCCGAGCAAGAAGAGGAGACGCCGACGATCGAAGTGGAGATCACCGATCTCAGCGGTGCGGTGATCTCACGCTTCACTGGGCCCGCTGGTGCGGGCTCCAATCGCGTAACGTGGAATCTCCGTTGGCCGAGCATGACACCGGTGGGCGGCCAAGCCGCCGGTGGATTCGGTGGCGGTGGTGGTGCGGGCGGAGCGGGCGGAGGCACCGGCGCGCTCGGTGCGCTCGGCGCGCTCGGAGGCAATGGTCCCCACGTCGTTCCCGGCACGTACAAGGTGCAGCTGTTCAAGCGCGTCACCGGCGTGCGCGCCGCACTCACGCAGCCGATGCCGTTCGAGGTCTCCCTGCTCCCCAACGCCACGATCACGGTGGCGGAGCGCGAGGCCGCCGTGGCCTTCCAGCGCCGCGCGCAAGAACTCCAGCGTCAGGTGCTTGGCACCAATTCCGTAATGGCCGAGATCAGCACGCGTCTCGACGCGTTGCAACAGGCCGTGCAACGCATCACGAAACCCACCACACTCGATGCCGAGGTACGCGCCGCGAGCGCGAAGCTCCGCACGATTCGTGAGCAGTTCAACGGCGACAACACACCGGGGCGCTATTCCGAGCCCGTCCCAACCTCACTCGTTGGCCGTCTCGGACGCGCCACAAGCATCGGCGGAACGCTCGCTCCGCCCACCGGAACAGCACAGCAGCAGCTAGAGATCGTGGCGAGGGAGTACCCAGCTATCAAGGCGGCGCTCGATGCCTTTATCGCGAATGACCTCGCGAAGCTTGAGCGTGACGCTGAGGCTCAGGGTGCGCCGTGGACGCCTGGCCGACGGTAATCTCAAGTGAAGTTGTGAGTTTGAAGTTGTGAGTTGGAAGTTGTGAGTTGGAAGTTGTGAGTTGGAAGTTGTGAGAGAGGGGCGATGCGCCACGATGGCACATCGCCCCTCTCTCCTTCAATACCCCGTTCAGCTCTCAGCTCTCAGCTTACGGCTTACGGCTTACAGCTTACAGCAGCAGTTCAAGGCGTCCGAAGCCGCTTCAGCACCTCACCCAACTTCTGTATCTCCGCACCATAGGTCGTCCAGTCATC